>JAGNOY010000026.1 GCA_017989935.1 Chitinophagaceae bacterium | reverse complement strand
TACGTTTGAGCCATCTCATTCTTTCCATATTGAGGGCCAAGGTTTTAAGCTTTTCATCTGCCCCTTTGTTGAGTCTTTTTAAGGTACTTGTATCTAAGTTTCCACTAACCTTGACATGATTCAGGTGCTGATATTTTTTAATGGCGTCAAGCAGGTTTTCATCACAAATAGGTGACATTGTATCTGTAGGAAGAGAAATTTCGCTAAATAAACGCTTTCTAAGTATTGTAATATCAGGCGAATTATATCCAACAGCCATACTATCTTTCAAGTTTTGAATACTTGGCCAACCACCTTGATTGGCTATTTGGTAAAGTCTTGTATATTCTTGTCTAAATTTTGTATACCAAATATGATTTGGTCTCAGCGAATCAAAAGAGTTATTGAAGTTTTCACTATTTATTAAAGAGTATAAAGTTTGGGCTTGATTAAAAAGGGTGTCGTTTTTGTTTTTCCAATCTTTATTTCTTTTAAGTTCAAAATCTTTTCCAATCACTAAATCTTTGGTGGCCTTTAAAAAAGCATAGGTCATTTCAAGATCGAAGCGAGCTAATTCTTCAGGAGATTTTATTTTTTCTGCTTCAATATCTTTTGATTTTTGTAAAAGGGTGGCGTAATTGTAATTCTCGGCATTTAAACCATCAAAAGTTAAGCTATCTAAGGCATGAAGAAATTCGGAAGCATAGTTACTTAATCCTGATTTTTGTAACCAAAAAGGTTCGAAATTTCCAAGCGAATAGGATTCGAAAAATGTTTTAAGAGAAATTGTTGAATCATTTTTTACGATTTCCTTTAACATGGTTGCGTTGCTATCGCAATTCATCTTTAAAAGCTTACTGATTTCATCAGTTTCAACTTTTGTTGAAGAAAATAAATTGTCGCTATTCTTGTTTCCTTTATTTGTTGATGGACTGTCACATGAATTCAAGCCATGCACGAAAAGAAACAAAACAATAAGTTTAAGAGGTATTCTGTGGTACATATTCCTTTGCGAATGTAGGCATAAATTGGAAATTGGAATAATTCAACTAGTAAATATTCGAGAATTTAAAGTTTACGTTAACTTTGAAGCCAAAGTCAATATAAATGGCATCAGCATTTAATGAAATAGAGGATCATGAAATTGTACGCCAATTTCAGGAAGAAGGCAATGAGGAAAAGGCTTTTTCTATGTTGGTGAAGAAACATCAAGAAAGATTATACTGGCATATTCGAAGAATGGTTCTGAATCATGAAGATACAAATGATATATTGCAAAATGTGTTTATTAAAGTATGGCGTGGGTTGAAGAACTTCAGGAGTGACTCAAGTTTGTTTACATGGTTATATCGAATTGGGACCAATGAGACCCTAACTTTTATTGAAAGAAATAAGAAAAACCGGGCTCGTTCTTTGTCTGACCATGAATCCTATCTTGAAAATACCTTGAAAGCTGAAAAAGGGTTTGATATTACCAAACTCGAATGGAAATTGCAAATGGCCATTCAATCTTTGCCGCCAAAGCAAAAGATTGTCTTCACTATGAGGTATTATGATGAAATGTCATATGAAAATATGGCAAAAATTTTAGATACTACCGAAGGAGGTCTTAAGGCATCCTATCATTTGGCTGTGAAAAAAATCGAAGAATTTATTTTAAAGAACTAAACTATTTAATTTTAGAAAAGTCTAAGCCCCCGAAATGGACCAAAATCTTACCATACAAAACGAATTAGATCAGCTTAAAGTTTCATTGACTGCAGGGTTGACGGCTAATTTAGAAGTTCCATCTGGGTATTTTGACCAATTCTCTGAAACTATGCTTGACTTGATTTATGATGAAAAGAGCTTAATAAAGGTAGGAAATTCAAATCCTTTACAAGTATCTTCATCTTATTTCAATGAATTTGAAGCCGATTTAATGGCCAAAATCAAGAACGACTCTATAGAAACGTTTTCAAAAGAAATGCCTTTCAATTTACCTATTGAATATTTCAAGCAAAATGAGTTAAAAATTCAGCACATTATACGTGATTTACCAACCCAATCTGTGGGGGATTTTTCAGATGAGCCTAATTTAACTAAATTTCTTGAGTCATCTAACGAAATTAGAATTAAGCCACAAGAGGTTCAACTTAAAATAACAAAACGAAAGTTGTCGTATTCGTTAGCTATAGCAGCTTCCATATTGATTATTCTTACTTTTAGTTTCTATATTTTCAATACAAGTTCCGCTGAAAGCAAACAAGCTCTCGTGAATCATACGATTGAATCGCAGTTAGATAAGTTACCCGTAACAGAAGTTGATGATTACATTCAACAAAATCAATCAGAATTTATTAGCGATATCAATACAGAATTACTTGAAGATTCGGACATTGATTTAAATAAACTTGAAAATGAGATTCTGGATGGTCAATTGAAAAATTTCACCACTGAAGAATTGTCGAATTACCTTTAATTATAATACAAATGAAAAAATTACTTTACACACTTTTTCTAATCCTTGGTATAGGTTATAGCACATTTGCCCAACAAGGAAACAAAGGTGAAAAAATCGAAAGTCTGAAGATTGCTTTTATCGCAGGTAAATTAAATCTTGACCCAAAAACAGCCGAAAAATTTTGGCCTTTATATAATCAGTATGATAATGAAATGCACGGCTTGATGCAAGAATTCAAAGCTGCTAAACATAGCGATGATCAACAAGTAGAAGATATGCTCGATCAACAACAAAAAGCATTAGACTTAAAAAGAAAATATACAGCTATTTTCTTGAAAGTGATCTCTAATGAACAAGTTTCGCAACTATTTCGTGCAGAAAAGGAATTCAGGCAAATGGTGCTAAAAAGAGCTAAACGAAATTGATCAATTTTATAGGATATTAAAAAAAAACGCCCCGAAAGGCGTTTTTTTTAATGGATAAGTTTTTGTTTTTCTTTGAAACTTTTCATTTGATCAATAAGGGCTTTTAGAGCCAAATCAAAAGATTCTTCAAACTGTTTAGATTCGTGCTTTACAAAGAAAGTATGTTTGGGAATATGTACTTTAATCTCGGCAATTTTATCTTTAATTTGATGAACAACGTTGTCAACCTTCAAATAAACTTCTACATCAACAATATGATCATGATAGGTTTTTAATTTTTCAACTTTTTCATTTACATGTTCAATTAGTTTTTTGTCAGCGTCAAAACGCTGCGTGCGAATTTGTACGTTCATAATATAAAGTTTGTTTTAATTCTGTTTGAATAAAATAAAGAACTAATATGAAGGTACAATTAGAATTCAAAAATTCAAATATTATTACATATTTTTTTGGGTAGGCCTTTAGGTTTGTATTACATTTAACACTTTAAGGAGTTGGTATGAATGCGGAAAAATTTGATGTAGGTATTGTTGGCGCTGGATTGGGAGGCTTGATTACGGCAGCTATCCTAAGTAAGGAAGGGAAGCGGGTATTCGTATTAGAAAAAAACAAACAAATAGGAGGTTGTCTTCAATCCTTTGGGTTAGATGGCAAGAGATTTGAATCAGCAGTACACTATATGGGAAGTTTAGATGAAGACCAAACATTAAGAAAAATTTTTGATTATCTCCAGATTTATGAGAAGCTTTCTTTACAAAAGTTAAACCAAGACTGCTTTGATAAAATTATACTGGATAATGAAGTCTTTACCATGGCTCAAGGCTATGATAATTTTGTTCGAGGATTGTCTATCTCTTTTCCTCATCAACAAAAAGCACTAGAACAATATATAATCGAGGTCAGAAATGTTTGTAATCATTTTCCCTTATATAATATGAGACTTGGAAGTAATGAAGAAAAATCTAAGGTTACTTCATATGGTTTAAAAGAGAAATTAGATCAACTGTTTTCAGATGAGAAATTAAAGCAGGTAATTACAGGAAACAATCAATTGTATGCAGGAGATTATGATTCTATGCCATTCTATATTCATGCATTAATCATGAATAGTTATATCGAAGGTAGTTGGAAATTTAAGCAAGGTAGTGCCCAATTAGCAAAGTTGTTACAAGATATTATTCTACAACATGGCGGAGCAATTTATAGAAATCAAGAAGTTGTTTGTTTGAAAGAAATCGACAAGAAAATTATTTATGCCGAAACAAAAGATGAAGCACGATTTTTTGCAGATGATTTTGTTTCTAATTTACATCCTTTAGAAACCTATAAAATTGTCGATTCTGATTTGATTCGTCCAATTACTTTGAAACGAATTACTTCCACAAAAAATACCATTGCCGCTTTTATGGTGAATCTTAGTTTGAAAGAAAAATCAATTCCTTATCCTAATTATAATATTTATTATCATAAGGATACGAATGTATGGATGGACCTTCAAGAGGTAAACCAGATCGAGCCAAACTCATATGGTATATTTTTTCTGCAAGATCCTACACATCCTGAATTTGCTAGTGGCTTATCTATTTTAACGTATCTTGATATTACCCAAATTCCTTATGGGGATAATACTTATAGAACTACCAGTTACAAACAATCAAGAGGAATGGATTACGAAAACTGGAAAGAAGAAAAATCAACTCAGATTATTCAACAAGTTGAAAAAGTCTTGCCAAACTTGAAATCAGCAATTTTGCAAAAAAATGCGTGCAGCCCACTGACTTATCGTGATTATTTACATGTACCTCAAGGAAGCATGTATGGATTTCAAAAAAATGTTCAAGATCTCGCAAATACAACTTATGCTACTCATACTAAAATAAAAAATCTATTTCTGACTGGGCAAAATATCAATTTGCATGGAGTCTTAGGCGTATCTATAACTGCTGTTTTAACCTGCGGTAGTTTGATTGGACTTGAATATTTAGTCAATAAGATAAATAATCAAGCTTAATTTTAATGGGCTAACCTATCTTTGCTCGTCATGAAATGGTTTAAGAAAGTATTAAAAGGATTTGGGTATTTTATCTTGACATTACTTTGCTTATTGTTTATCTTTTGTGTTTACGTGTATAATATTAGTGATATTCCTGAGCCAAAGATTTCTGATCGCGCTGCAGAAAAACTAACATGCCAGGTTTCTGATTCAAATACAGTTCGTATTCAATCAAATTGGCTACATAAGAATCCTCAAGGACTGTATGAAATGTATATCGAAGGTGATGGTTTTGAACGTGGGGTGATATTTGGTAAATTAGCCAAAGATCTTGTTCGATTTCAAGAATTAGCTTTTACCAATGAAATTCAACGAATGATTCCTTCGCCTAAGTATTTAAAGTTTCTTAAGTATGTAGTTGGTTTCATGAACCGTGATCTTGCAGATCATGTGATTGATGAATATCAACAAGAAATTTATGGAGTATCCTTGTCGGCCTCTCAAGAATTTAATTGGATAGGGACTAATTACACGCGTCAACTAAATTACCATGCAGCTCATGATATTGGACATGCCTTAGCGAATATGATGTTAGTAGGATGTACCTCTTTCGCTACTTGGGGCAATCGTTCTGTAGATAGTCAATTAATTCTAGGAAGAAATTTTGATTTTTATGTGGGTGATGAATTTGCGAAGAACAAAATTGTTGCTTTTTACAAACCTACACACGGTATTCCATTCATGTCAGTAACCTGGGGAGGATTTACTGGTGTGGTAAGTGGCATGAATCAAGAAGGACTTACAGTAACTATCAATGCGAATAAATCGGATATTCCCACTGGGGCTGCAACGCCCGTTTCTTTAGTGGCAAGAGAAATCTTACAATATGCTTCCAATATTGATGAAGCCATCATCATTGCAAAAAAAAGGAAAATGTTTGTTAGTGAAAGTTTTATGGTGGGTTCAGCTAAAGATAATAAGGCCGTGGTCATTGAAAAAACACCCAATGAGCTCGATGTGCTCTATTCAAGAACTGAAGAGATTTTGTGCACGAATCATTATCAAAGTAAGTTGTTAGAAAATCAGAAGCTTAATGTGATACAAATGTATCAAAGTGCTTCGATGTATAGATATGCAAGACTCAAAGAATTATTATTCAGCCATCCCAAAAATTCTCCTGAAATTACTGCTCAAATTCTTCGTGATTATAAAGGTGAACATAATGCGGATATCGGCCTGACCAATGAAAAAGCATTAAACCAATTTATTGCTCATCATTCAATAATTTTTGAACCTCAAAAGAAATTGGTATGGGTTAGTTCAGCACCTTGGCAATTGGGCGAATATGTTTGCTATGATTTAAATAAAATATTTACAACCCAACCACCAAATCCAGGTACTGTGGCACAAACTAACTTGAATATTCCAGCCGATACCATATTGAATACTTTAACCTACAAGTATATTCAACAATATCTTGAATTAGAACAAAAACACATCAGGCATCAAGATATAGACCCTATGATGTTGATTTCAATAAACCCTACCTATTACGATGCCTATAGAATTGCAGGAGATGTTTTTGCCCAAAGACTGAATCATCAACAAGCTAGTTTGATGTATCAAAAAGCATTGACTTGCGAAATAGCTACTTTAGATGAAAAAGAAGCCATAGAGGAAAAACTAAAGAAGCAACAAAGTGCTTTAAAATAGTCTATAGTAAAAAGATTTTCCCCATGTTGAATTTTTCTAATCTCTCTAAAGGATTACTTGTTATTTTTACATGAATGAATAAGTTTATAGAAGTTTCTGGTGCCAGAGTACATAATTTGAAGAATATCGATGTTAAAATCCCCAAAAACAAACTCACAGTTATCACGGGAATTAGTGGAAGTGGAAAGTCCTCATTAGCCTTCGATACCATCCATGCAGAAGGACAGCGACGTTATATGGAAAGTTTTTCAGCATATGCCAGACAGTTTGTAGGCAATATGGAAAGACCAGACGTGGATAAAATTGATGGACTTTCACCTGTAGTAGCCATCGAACAAAAAACTACCAATAAAAGTCCAAGGTCAACCGTGGGTACGGTCACAGAAATTTATGATTTTCTCAGATTGTTATATGCACGTGCAGGTGAAGCCTATAGCTATGTTACCGGAAAAATTATGGTGCGATATTCTGAAGAGGAAATGCAGCAACATGTGCTCTCTCATTATAAAGGCAAAAAAATTATTTTACTTGCACCCATTGTCAAAGGTAGAAAAGGTCATTATCGTGAATTATTCGAACAACTTCGGAAACAAGGTTTCGTGCGCGTGCGTGTGGATGGAGAGATGCTAGAGTTGAAAGAAAAAATGCAAGTAGATCGTTATAAAATTCATGATATAGAAATTGTGATTGATCGTTTAAAAGCCGATCAAGAATCTAAACAACGATTAGCCGAAAGCTTACAAAGCGCCCTGAAACATGGGAATGATCAAGTGATGATTGTTGAGCACGACAAACCAGAAAAAGCAACCATGCTATCGAAACAATTGATGTGTGCCGATTCTGGAATCTCGTATGACGAACCCTCACCGAATACTTTTTCTTTTAACTCGCCTTATGGAGCTTGTACTCAATGCAAAGGTTTAGGTACAGTTTACCAAATTGATTTAAAAGCAGTGATGCCTGATGATTCAGTGAGTATTTCCGATGGTGGAATTGCTCCCCTAGGCTTAGCTCGAGATACTTATATTTATCAACAAGTTCAAGCCTTAGCCAAGCAATATAAGTTTGATTTGAATCAACCCATTTCTAAAATTTCGCCTAAGTCCTTGAATATCTTGCTTTACGGTTCCGAGGAAGCACCTGTTGAGATGGTGATTGATTTTGATGAAGTGCCATCAGTATACCCAACCCAATTCGAAGGCATAGTCAATATGGTGATTCGATGGTTTAATGATACAGGCAGCGATTACGTAAAACAATGGGCAGAGCGTTTTATGATCATTCAGCAATGTCCAACTTGCATGGGCGCTCGTTTGAAAAAGGAAAGTTTATGGTATAAAGTAGACAAGAAAAATATTGCCGAACTCAGTCAAATGAATTTGAGAGAACTTCGAGTTTGGTTCACAGGCATTGATAAGCGACTCACTAAAAGGCAAAATATAATCGGCGTTGAAATTGTCAAAGAAATTGTTGAACGTTTAGATTTTCTCTTAGATGTCGGACTCGATTATTTAACCTTAGACAGAACCTCCAGAACGCTGAGCGGTGGCGAAAGTCAACGTATTCGATTGGCCACACAAATTGGTTCTAAACTAAAAGGCATCACCTATATCTTAGATGAACCTAGTATAGGATTACATCAACGCGATAATCAACGTTTAATTCAGGCTTTACAACAACTCAGAGATGTAGGTAATACAGTCATTATTGTCGAACATGATAAAGATATGATGCTGTGCGCCGATCATTTGATAGATATTGGTCCAGGTGCTGGAAGATTAGGTGGTGAAATAGTCAATCAAGGTAGCCCTAAAGAATTTTTGAAACACAAAACACCTACAGCCAATTATCTGAAAGGCATTAGTAAAATTCAATTACCAGAGTCCAGAAGAAAAGGCAACGGACTTACAATCGAACTTAAAGGGGCCTCTGGAAATAATCTGAATCATGTCGATGTCTCTTTTCCTTTAGGAAAATTAATAGTTGTTAGCGGTGTTTCTGGCAGTGGTAAATCAACCTTGATTTCAGAAACGTTTTATCCTATTTTGTCTCACTTTGTGTATAAAAGCAAAACGCAACCCATGCCTTATAAGTCCATTTCAGGACTAGAGCATATCGATAAAGTCATCGAAATCGATCAGGCGCCTATTGGTCGAACACCCAGAAGTAATCCTGCCACATATTGTAATTTCTTTAATGATGTTCGTCAACTCTTTTCTATCATTCCTGAAGCAAAAATTCGAGGGTATAAACCTGGCCGTTTTTCTTTCAATGTAAAAGGCGGACGGTGCGAAACATGCGAAGGTGCAGGGATGAAAACCATTGAAATGAATTTCTTGCCCGATGTACATGTATTATGTGAGCGATGCCAAGGTAAACGCTTCAATCGTGAAACACTCGAAATCAGATACAAAGGGAAATCCATTTCAGATATTCTTGATATGACTGTTGTTGAAGCCACCGCCTTCTTTCAACATATTCCTTCCTTATATCGAAAAGTAAAAACTTTAGAAGAAGTGGGCTTGGGTTATATCACCTTAGGACAAAGCGCTGTAACCCTTAGTGGTGGAGAAGCGCAGCGGGTGAAGTTAGCGACTGAATTAGCCAAAAAAGATACAGGACGTACTTTATATATTTTAGACGAGCCAACCACTGGACTTCATTTTCAAGATATAGAAATGTTGTTGTTGGTATTACAAAAACTCGTCGATAGAGGCAATACAGTATTGGTCATCGAACATAATATGGATGTAATTAAAGTAGCAGATCATGTGATTGATCTTGGGCCAGAAGGCGGATCAGGCGGAGGTAAAATCGTAGCTTTCGGCACACCCGAACAAGTGGCTAAAAGCAAAACTAGCTTAACGGCCAAATTTCTTAAAGAGGAATTATCCATGAAATAATTTCTTAAGTTGTGAGTCGCTCTATTTGATTGTTTTTTATGCCCCCAATTGGCCTCAAAGTCAAGTTATGTTTCGTTTCAGGGACCCTGTCATGTTGACTCATAAATTGTATGTATGAATGCTTTAACTTTGCGCCAAAATAAACAACATGTACAAATATTCTATCATTCTGTTGACGCTTTTTTCTTGGTCTGTCTCTCAGGCCCAACGTGCAAGTAAAGTGACACTTGCCTTAGGACAAAAAATTGTAATGAAATCAACAGATTCAACAAATAACACACAAAAGCGTGGAGAAGAAAAAATGGATATGAAAACCAATTCTTCTACAGTGTCTGAATATGAAGTGATAGGTAAATCAGCAACTGGATATACCTTGAAAACAACCTTGCAAAAGATCTACGTTAATTTTGATGGATTTGGACAGAAAATGGAATTTGATAGCGAAGATCCTAAAAAACAAGAAGGCATGATGGCCGATCAAATTAAAGATAAAGTGGGCAAGGCAGATACCATTGAAATTACCTTGGATGGAAAAAAAGTAGATGAAGAAGGCGATGATAAAGGAAAGGGGAAAGGAAAAGGACAAGGTAGAAGAATGATGCGCATGATGGATCAACAATCGGGTAATATCGAAAATGCGTTTTTGTTTGTGCCTGCCGAAGCTAAGGAAGGCAATGGTTGGAAAAAAGATGATAGTAAAGAGACTTTAAAATCACAAACTATATATTTTGTTGAAAGAATAAATGGTCAGATTGCAGAAATTTCTTTTAAGAAAAAAACAAAAGGAACACGCACACTTAAACGTGAGCAAGGCGAGATGGTGATGGAAATTGATAATCTTTCATCAGGGACTTTGTTAGTAGATATGAATACAGGCTTGGTAAAATCTTTTCAAGAAGAAGAAAATACCAATACAAAAATGAATATGATGGGACAAGATATGCCTTCAACGGGAAGGACAGTGTCGAAGGTGGTGTTTGAGTAATTATTTTAATAAGGTAGGCGATTGAAGCATCTTTAGATAATCATAACTCATTCACCATCATACAGATTCAAATCTCCAAGTACGAGATGCGCAGGGCTAACATCTCGAACAGCCCCGTTCAGGGCCCGCTAGCCCATGTGTATTTTAAACACAGCAGCTGGCGCAATGTCTCTGATTTGTGCCCACATAGTTAAGAAAGAAACTTTAATTTTCCTCGCTAGCCCATGTGTATTTTAAACACAGCAGCTGGCGCAATGTCTCTGACTTTTGCCCATATAGTTAAGAAAGAAACTTTAATTTTCTGTATTTGATTTATACGGGCAAAGTATAATTACAAAATCCGTTCGAGAGGCTGACTGTCGTTAGAGAATATAAAGTTTGGAGCCGCCGATTGAACATCGATGCATTTTTAAAAACATGTCTTGACTACCAAGATTATCAATTGCTGAGGCATCGAAGCATCTCTCTCAAATCATGACTTGAGAAATATTTTTTGCCGCATTCTTAGTTGAAGGTTTAAGTGTAAACAAATCATGGAGTAAAGTAAAAATGGCAACTCAATTGAGTTGCCATTTTACTATTTGTGGTTGTTACTTATTTCACTTGTTTTGCAACATTCCATTTTATGATGGCATTTGCCAAAGTATTTCGGTTTGCCAACCGTGGCAAATAAAATACCGAATGTGATGATAGCACTTGCTATAGCGATTAAAAATCTTGGTTTTCTTTTCATTTTTTTAGTTTTTAAAATTAATAATATTGTTTGTTGCATCTACCACCAAAACGGTATTGCATTTTTTCTTTCATGGTGTTGTATTCCTCATCATTCATAGCTCTTATTTTTTCTGCAAATGCGAATGGTGGCATTCCCATTGGCGAAAAATTACCTGCCATTCTTGCCCTTCCCATGCCAAATGGTGTGAAGATAAATTTAAGCAATAGCACAATGAATAATAATGGTCCTGTAAAGAATACAAAAGCTCCGAATAAGGCACCACCGACAATTGGTTTTAAAATTGAATTTTTCATTTTCATTTTTGTTTTATTTATTTATACTAAGGAAGACGAATTGGTTTTGATTTTACTTTAAATTATTTTATTTTTTATAGCCTTTATTCAATTCATATATTTTATATGGCGATTGACTTCGATGAGTACTTTATAAAAATGTAAAAGCCTGTAAATAAAATATCTACAGGCTTTCTCAAAAAGTGGATGCTGCTTATTTTTTACATCTACTTTTCCATTCTTCTTTAAATTGTTGGCGCTCTTCGTCGGTCATATTCATCATTTTTTCACGAAATTTAGGGTTCCCAAATGACGGTTTTTTATTTCCAAACCCAAAGCTGCCCAATAAAATTCTGCTTAATAAAAATAAACCCAATGCTTGAATATAGGATATTGCCTTAAATCCAAAAATTACTGGAATTAACCAATTCCAGAGTAACATGACTATACCACCAACAGCAAAAAACAGTGTTATAGGAATTAATATAAATAAGGGTTTGCGCTTCATTTTTAATAGTTTAATTCGTTGTATAATGGTAAAAGTTTTTTCTTTAAATGCTTCATGGCATAACCTTTTCGGCTGATGATTGTTTTTAGGTTTTCGCCTTTTTCGTCCGCTATTTTTTGCAATGTTTTATCTTCTAATTCATTTTCAATAAACACAATACGCTGGTTTTCGGGGAGTTCGTCTAATGCTTTCATCATTTCATCCCAGAATAAACCCTTAAATATTGTCAATTCTGGATGATGGCTATCGTCTATAAGCAAGACGTCTTTGATAGAAAAATCACCTTCTTCATTTTCATAGGTGTAATCTTCAAGATGCTCGGTTTTCTTTTTTCGGTAAAAATCGGTTATTTTATTTTTTGAAACAGCATAAAGCCAAGCACTTGCATTTTCAAGTTCATGAATGTTAGAAAGATTACTAAATTGAAACCATACTTCTTGCAAAATATCTTCTGCATCTTCGACAATCTTAACCTTATTTTTTATAAACGAAAACAACTGTTTCCCCAATTTATTGATGGTTTGAGAGACAGTATTTCTTGTTTGAATTTCGTTCATTTCGACATTTAAAATCGCATCCATAGCATAGATGACGAATGAAAGTTAAATTTACTCTACACCAAGGTAAATATTTTGTTCTTTCTCTTGATTTTATAACAAAGACATCAAATTTGCTGGTTTCATTACATGAGAATATATCGCTATTTTGCTAGTCCAGTTTTTTTTATGCACAGCAGCTCTCCTCGTGCAAGCGTCCGTTTGTTTCGTTTATTATTTCAACGTCCGCTGAAGGGCTACAAAAAGTAAGAATCGTTCATTATTTCCTGCTAGCCCATGTGTATTTTAACCACAGCAGCTGGCGCAATGTCTCTGACTTGTGCCCACATAGCTTGTCAAGTAGTTTTAATTTGTCCGTATTTGATTCATTGATGAGAATTACCTGTGTTATATTATAAAAAATAGCATATAATTTCCCCGCTAGCCCATGTGTATTTAACCACAGCCGCTGGCGCAATGTCTCTGACTTGTGCCCACATAGCTTGTCAAACAATTTTAATTTTCCTGTATTTGATTAAAATCTGAGAATTTCCTGTATTATATTATAAATAATGACATGTAATTTCTATGGTTGAGGGTACATAATTTAAGAGAGGGGGTACCCCTATGGGTGGGGGTACCCACCTATAGGGGTGGGGGGACCTACCTATAGGGG
>JAGNOY010000302.1 GCA_017989935.1 Chitinophagaceae bacterium | reverse complement strand
GATATTCCCAATCGCATCCTTGCCTTTTAATCTTCGTACCGTATAGGATTGAAGCAAATTTTCATCAAAAGGTACCAACAATTTTTGTATACATTGCAAGAGTTCATCATCAGTCATTTCTTTCAACCATTCATCTTGCTTGTCTTTAGGAAGAATCACAGGCATTCTTGGACCACTTGCTTTTGGGTGATTATGAATTTTTGCGAGCATGGCATTTCCTTGCGTTGTAATCATACTGAGGGTTCTACTTACTTCACCGGTTTCTTTATCTAGCCATTCATCCCAAAGGCCCGCAATAGCCATTGGACTTTCATCTTGCATCAAGATATGATAAGGAAAAGTCTTTTTATTTAAATGATGATGTTCATAAAAAGCATCGATATAAATCACACAACGTCTTTGTTTCACCGCTTGTCTGAATGAAGCTTTCTCCAAAAGTGTCTCGGCCCTAGCATTAAGAGTTTGGTTAGCGATTTCTTTGGCTTGTTCTTTATTTTTTACCCAAGATGGAATTAGGCCCCAATGCATGATTTGTGGTTGATAAGGTTGATCTTGGGTAAAAACTAACAACTCGGGATGCGCAAATCCATTTACATGATACATGGCAGGAAGATCTTGTATCCACTTATCTAATTCCTTTTCCAAGGCAGCAATATCTTCCAACTTTTCTCTTCGATGCTTGGCATATTTCAATTTATGTTTGGTCGCAGAAGTTACATCGTAGCACATAGGGTATAAAATGCAAATATAGCATTTGTAGCATATTCCCGCTATCCGCTTTTACTCCTCACTTCGTCGTTCCTCCTCGTTGTGGGGTAATCGCTCCTATCGGGGCTAGGCATTTGAATACGAAATAATATGCAGATTCATTATAAAGTAATTTATGCCATGTCCAATGCATTCAAATAACACAGCGAAATGTCAAACTTTAATGGTAACGTAAACTCATTATGCAGTCTATTTCTATCTTTGATCTTTAATCATTCATGATGCATCATTTAGAAATCCTGTACCAACAACTTGAAGAGATCAAGACTGAAAAAACACAACAACTTGCCAATCAACATTTCGAACGTGCGGCCGCTTTACGCGACACAGAAAAAAGATTGCTGGAAGAATGCGAAAACCTTGAAAAAAAGCATAGAATAAAGCTATCTAAATCAAAGTATATCAAAGGCATGAATTGCCCTAAAGCTTTGTGGCTTTATGTACATAAATATGATCAACAAGAATTTAGTGATCAACAAGAAACAATTTTTCAACAAGGCACTGATATCGGCGAACTTGCCCAGCAATTATTCCCAAATGGTGTGCTTGCAGTAAAACCCAACGAATATCCAGGCTTAGCTACCGCCAAATATACTAGAAGGCTCATAGAACAAGGCGTAACAACGATTTATGAAGCGACCTTTATGTACAATAATATTGTCGTTGCCGTTGATATCTTAGATTGTAAAAACGGACAATGGAACGCCTTCGAAGTGAAAAGCACGAATAGTCTGAAAGAGGTACATATAAGTGATGCATCCATTCAATATTATGTGATGAAACATCAACTGTTTCTTACCACCCCCGAAATGTATGTGATACATTTTGATTCAAGCTATGTACGTCAAGGTGATTTAGATTTAAGAAAATTATTTACGGCAGACAAAATAACTACACAAGTCACAGACTTGCAACCCGACATTCCAGCGAATGTGCTTCAATTGAAAAAAACGTTGTTATACGACGAACCAAATATAGACATGGGCAATCAGTGTATTTCACCCTACCCTTGTTCTTTCTATACCTATTGTAGTAAACAACAACTTACTGAAGAAGACCTTCAACCTGAACTAAGTCATGAACCTATCATTGATACAAGCTATATTCAAAAATTTGTCAGCGAAATTGATTACCCCTTAGGATTCTTCGATTTTGAAACCATCATGCCCGCAGTGCCTATGTTTGATCAAAGTAGACCCTATCAGCAAATCACATTTCAATTTAGTCTGCATAGCCTACAACAAGCTCAAGCAAACCTAATTCATCAAGAACATTTAGCTCAACCTATCGGAGATCCTCGTTTGCAAATTATCCCAAGCATACTTCAGTTCACAGCCAACTTACAAACAATTTTTGTGTACAATATATCCTTCGAAAGAAGTCGACTACAAGAAATGGCTAGAGATTTCCCACAGTATGAAAAAGAAATTTTACGTCTGATTGAAAAGCTAGTAGACCTGATGCCCATTTTTAGATACTATTATAGAACCGAAAGTATGGGCACTAAGTATAGTATCAAAACAGTATTACCCATACTTATACCCGAAATGAGTTATGAAAAACTAGACATTAACAATGGCGCAGATGCAAGTGCCATTTTTTATAATTTATATCAAGATACCAAACCTCTAAATCATGATTCAATACGTCAACAACTTATTGACTATTGTACGATGGATACGTTTGCCCTTGTTAAACTATGGGAATTATTGCAAAAAGTATAAATGAAGTGTCAAATATTGAACTACATGCTTATTTTATTACATTTGCAGCCGACTATGAAAGTGATCAAACATATAAAACAAGCAAAAGGGAAACCCTTATTTTCTTTTGAAATTCTTCCACCTGTAAAAGGAAAAAGTATCGAATCTATTTTTAATGTACTTGACCCTTTAATGGAATTTAAGCCGTCATTTATCAATGTCACCTATCATCGATCAGAACAAGTGTTTAGAAAAAATGCTCAAGGTTCTTTCGACAAAGTAGATATTCGTAAAAGGCCTGGTACTGTAGGTATTTGCGCAGCCTTAATGAATCACTATAAAGTGGATGCTGTACCTCATTTAATATGTGGAGGGTTTTCAAAGGACGAAACTGAAAATGCCTTAATAGACTTAAATTTTTTAGGTATAGATAATGTATTAGCCTTAAGAGGAGATTCTCCAAAGAATGAAAAACATTTTATTCCAGAACCAGATGGTAATCACTTCGCCATTGATTTAGTTAAACAAATCGAGAAATTAAATCGCGGTATTTATGTAGAAGATGATATCACCGCAGGTGTAAATACAGATTTTTGTATTGGTGTTGCAGGTTATCCTGAAAAGCATTTTGAAAGCCCTAACCTAGACATCGATCAAATTTACCTCAAACAAAAAATCGAAGCCGGTGCTGACTATATCACCACGCAAATGTTTTTTAACAATGAAAAATATCATCAATTTGTACAGAAATGTAAAGATATTGATATCAATGTGCCTATCATACCTGGACTAAAACCCATTACTTCAAAAAAGCAACTATCGGTTTTACCTTCAACTTTTCATGTAGATATCCCAACCGAATTAGCTACTGAAATGATGAAAACTAAAAATGATAAAGATGCTGAATTGGTTGGCGAAGAATGGCTATTACATCAAACGCAAGATTTAATCAAATCAGGCGCTCCTGTAATTCACTTCTACACTTTAGGCAAGCCCCATGTGATACATAATGTCATGAAAAAAATAATGTAGAGGCTGCTGATTACCTTTCGGTACTAGGCGGAAATTTTTTCACCTTTTGTAG
>JAGNOY010000301.1 GCA_017989935.1 Chitinophagaceae bacterium | reverse complement strand
ACCCTTAAACAGTTTAATGATATTGTATTTGAGAATGCAACAGTGTCTCTGCATAAAGGTGCTTTAAGTGAAATTGAACAATGTTTTAAATTTTTGAAACAATATTCAGATAAGAAACTTATTTATGGGATTAATACTGGTTTTGGTCCGATGGCGCAATACCGCATCAACAACGAGGATAGAAATCAACTTCAATTTAATTTGATAAGAAGTCATGCAAGTGGCATTGGGGCTATTTTAAAACCAGAGTTTCTGAAAGCAACATTAGTCGCACGTTTGTCGAGTTTGATGAAAGCCAAATCAGGCATTCATAAAAACACTGTTGAATTGATTCGAGATTTTATCAACCAGAATATTTTACCACAGATTTTCGAACATGGAGGTGTAGGAGCCAGTGGCGATTTGGTGCAGTTGGCCCATGTGGCTTTAAACCTAATTGGAGAAGGGGAAGTTGTGTATGAAGGCAAATTGCAATCGACGAAGAAAGTGTTGGCTAAATTAAATATGAAGCCATTGGAAGTTCATATTCGCGAAGGCTTAGCATTGATGAATGGTACTTCATGCATGACAGGTATCGGTATGATTAATACAATACTGGCCTACCGTGCAGCAAAATGGGAAATGATCATGAGCGCTATGGTGAATGAAATTTCTGAAGCTTATGATGATCACATTTCTAAAGAATTAAATCAAGTAAAGGCGCATGTTGGACAACAAGAAGTAGCCTTGGCCATGCGTAAAATATTGCGTGGCAGCAAGCTGATGAAAAAGCGTGAGGAGCATTTGTATGAGAAAGAGGTGACAGAAGATGTGGTTGAAGATAAGGTGCAAGAGTATTATAGTTGTAGATGTTTGCCACAAATTATCGGACCTGTTCTTGATACAATTAAGCACTCGGAAAAAATTTTGACGGCCGAAATTAATTCTGTGAATGATAATCCTATCATTGATTATAAAAACCAGCATATTTATCACGGGGGTAATTTTCATGGAGATTATGTTTCCATTGAAATGGACAAATTGAAAATTGCTGTCACCAAATTATCGATGTTGGCTGAAAGGCAGTTGAATTATTTACTTAACCATAACCTGAATAAGAAACTTAGTCCATTTATAAATTTAGGAAAATTAGGTTTGAATTTTGGCTTACAAGGTATGCAATATACAGCCACTTCTACGGTCGCTGAAAATCAAACCTTAAGTAATCCGATGTATGTGCATAGCATACCGAATAATAATGATAATCAGGATATCGTAAGCATGGGCACCAATTCGGCTTTGATGTGTAATCGTGTGATTGAAAATACCTTTGATGTGTTAGCAGTGCATTTGATTGCCATTTGCCAGGCGGTAGATTATCGCCAAATTCAAGGTAAACTTGCGCCTATAACAAGAAGTGTGTATGATACCATTAGAAAAATGGTGCCTGTATTTGTAGACGAACCTAAAGCTAGGTATGAGGAGTTAGCTAAAGTAAGGCATTATTTACGAGAGAATGATTTGTACTAAATTTGAGAATCTGCCTTGATTTTTAGAAAAACAATGAATTTCTTTGTATTTTACGCCCCAAAATCAGGTTATTGGTTTTAAACAGTAAAGTAACATAGTTATGAAAAAAAGCGTTGCGCTAAGTATTATTTTTTGTACGGTTTTATTTGTATCAGATATCTCTGCTCAATTACGAGTTGGCCCAACAGGCGGATTGAATTTTAATCGTCAAATATTTAAATCAAATACTTATCGCTATGATGCTATCTTTAAAACAAGGTTAGCGTTTCATGCTGGAGTGATTTCTGATTTAGTGGTCACGAAAAATTTAAGCTTGCAATCAGAATTATTATATTCTTTGAGAGGAGGTTATTACAAATCAGAGCGTACGAATATTGCTGAGCAGTATCAAAGCGATTTAAGTTACATTAGTTTGCCTGTATGCCTTACCTTTAAGTTTGATGTAAAAGGCGCTTATTTGGTGGCTGGGGCTGGACCTTATCTTGAAAAACTCATTCATTCTTCTCATAAGTATTATAGTAATGGGTCCAATATCGAAAGCGGCCCATTGCATGTAGGTACAAACTATAATTTAGATCAAATCAAGCCTTGGAACGCTGGCGTAAAAGTGAAGGCTGGTTTTGAACTAAAAAAGGGCATGTACTGTGTGGGGTATTACGACATTGGAACTTCTGATATCAACCCTCAATTTCAGGTTACAAGAAACAAAACATTTGGTGTTCAGTTTGCTTATATCTTCAGTTTAACCGAAGAAGATCGTTACAATCGATTTGAGAATTTCTACGAATTTTAAATTTAATCCTTTGAAAAAATTTGCTTTAGTCACCGGTGGAAGCCGTGGTATTGGCCGTCAAATCTGTTTGAAATTAGCTGAGATGGGCTACCATATTTTAGTTAATTACAAAGGCAACGAAGTAGAAGCAAATTTAACTAAGGACTTATGCATGGCTAAAGGTGTTGAAGTTGAATTGCTTAAATTTGACATTGCTTCACAAACTGATATTGAAGCAGTTTTAGGTAAATGGGTCAATGAAGCAGGAAAAGAAAAAGTTGTTGAAGTATTGGTAAATAATGCAGGAATTCGTAAAGATACTTTGATGTCTTTTATGAGTGATGAACAATGGCATTCAGTATTAGATACAAGTTTAAACGGGATGTTTTTCGTGACAAGAACTGTACTGAATCCTATGTTGATGAATCGATTCGGACGAATCATCAATGTAGTTTCTTTAAGTGGACTTAAAGGCATGGCTGGGCAGGTAAATTATAGTGCTGCTAAAGCCGGCATGATAGGGGCTACAAAAGCCTTAGCGCAAGAAGTTGCTAAACGTAATGTGACTGTAAATGCAGTTGCGCCAGGATTTATTGCATCAGATATGACAGCTGATTTAGATGAAGCTGAGTTGAGTAAATTGATCCCGATGAAACGATTCGGGAAACCTGAAGAAGTAGCAGATCTAGTAGGTTTTTTAGTCTCGCCGAATTCGGCCTACATCACGGGACAGGTGATTTCAATTAACGGAGGTTTGTATACTTAGACTTTGTTTATTAAACTTGATGAGGAACTTTTCAGATGTTTTGAGGTTCATGTCAACAAATTAATGCACTCGATTTTCTAAGAGATGTAACACAAAATCTTTTTTGCGTTGAGAAACAGGAATCGAATGTCCGCCTTCAAGTACTAAAGCCCCACCATTGGATTTGTCAAATAAATTAATTTTATCTGGGTTAACTAAATAGGAATTATGCGTTCGTATAAATCCAATAGGTTCTAAAATACTTTCGTATTCTTTCAGATTTTTAGAAACCAAAATGGGCTCTGCACCAAACAAATAAAATCGTGTGTAAGTGCCCTCGGCTTCACAAAAAAGAATATCCTTGATTTTGACAAAGTAGACGTTCGCAATATCTTTCAACACAATTCTTTTTTCATAATCTTGTTTACCACTGATTTGTTGCAAAAGAAAATCAATTTGCAATTGAAGGTCTTTGCCTTTGATTTGTTGCAAGGCTCTTGAAATACTTCTTTGCAATCCTTCTGGATCAACT
>JAGNOY010000300.1 GCA_017989935.1 Chitinophagaceae bacterium | reverse complement strand
TCCATCAATAATATTTCAGCCAAATCACTTAGTGCAGTAATGTCGAGCTGGGCAGTATCCCAAATACCCAAGCCATCTCGACGTTCGATTAGTTCGCCATTGATGGTAAATGAACCTTCAAGAACAAATACATAGACTCCATGTTTGGTATCATGCAAGGTATAAGTTGTTTGGTGGTTTTGTTCAAACTGTCCTAGATGAAACCAAGCTTGCTGATGAATCCAAATGCCCTCGTCTTCGGCATTGGGCGATATAATTTGATAGAGCTTGTTAAGTTCTTTTGGACTGGGTAGGGTTATTTGATCGTATCGAGGTGTGACGTTTTGTTGATTGGGTATAATCCATATTTGTAAAAAATGAACTTCCTGATCTTTGTTTTTATTAAACTCGCTATGAGAAATGCCACTGCCTGCGCTCATCACTTGTACATCGCCTTGTTTGATTACAGTCACATTGCCCATGGTATCTCGATGTTCTAAATCGCCTTTTAGTGGAATAGAAATGATTTCCATATTTTGATGAGGATGCGTGCCAAAGCCCATACCGCCCGCCACGATATCGTCGTTTAAAACGCGCAAATAACCAAAATGCATGCGGGATGCATCGTGGTAACTCGCAAAACTAAAACTATGAAAACTTTTTAACCAACCATGATTGGCTTGGCCTCTGCTGTTTGCTTTATGTAAAATGGTTTGTGACATATGAAGGGTTGTTGAAGATTGAACTGTAAAATTAAGTTTAAAAAATGGCCGATAAGCAAATCAATTTGATGAAATTATAACATGACTTAAGAACAGTTAATTATGTGTAGGTGCATTGCGGCAACGATAGTAGTGAAAAGCCCGGACCGCGAAAGGCTAGACGAAATAAAATTCTACCTGAATTGCTCTTGCCGATTCGGGGAGGACTTGCAACGAATAGCGTGTGTGCCGCCCAAATTGATTGTAAAAATCATCTCATGAATATCAAAGTAAAATACAGTTGCGCCGTTTTATCATATTATATTTGCCTGATTACAATCTGCATTCATGGGTCTAAAATCTACATTGGCTAAACCTTTCGCTTCGCGAGTCGCAGCTAAAGTCAAGCGTGATAGTCAACAAGCACTCAAACACCAAACGCAACTATTAGCAGACTTAATTAAATCTGCAGCACATACACAATTTGGGAAGGATCATCATTTTTCCGACATCAAAACGCATCAAGAGTTGATAGAGTCCGTGCCAATCAGAGACTATGAAGAAATTAAACCTTATATAGAAAAAATAAAAGCAGGCGAGGAGAATGTGTTGTGGAAAGGCAAGCCGCTTTATTTTGCGAAAACGAGTGGTACCACGAGCGGGGTAAAATACATTCCGATTTCTAAAGAAAGTATTCCCTTTCATATTCGAGCTGCAAGAAATGCCTTGCTTTGTTATATTGCAGAAACGGGCAACTCGAATTTCGTAGATGGCAAAATGATTTTTTTATCAGGATCGCCAGAATTAGAAACCATACAAGGCATACATACAGGCAGATTAAGCGGCATTGTCAATCATCATGTACCTAAGTATTTGACTAAAAACAGATTGCCTTCGTTTGATACAAATTGCATCGAAGATTGGGAAATAAAATTAGATGCTATTGTGCAAGAAACTATTCATCAAGATATGCGTTTGATTAGTGGCATTCCGCCTTGGATGCAAATGTATTTTGATAGACTAGTTGAGAAAAGCGGTAAAAATATTGCAAGCTTATTTAAGAATTTAAGTGTGATAGCGCATGGTGGAGTAAACTTCGAACCCTACAAAGCCAAGTTGTTTGATACCATTGGCAAAAGAATTGATACTATAGAAACATTTCCTGCAAGCGAAGGTTTTTTTGCTTATCAAGATTCGCAACATCATGAAGGTTTGTTGCTCAATACTCATGCTGGCATGTATTTCGAGTTTATTCCTGCTGCAGAAATTTTCGATGCGCAGCCAAAAAGATTGTCATTGGCAGAAGTTGAACTACACGTAAACTATGCGCTAATTATACATAGTAATGCTGGTTTATGGGGCTATAATATTGGAGATACCATCAAGTTTGTTTCTTTGCAACCTTATCGAGTAGTTGTTACTGGGCGCATTAAACATTTTATTTCTGCCTTTGGTGAGCATGTGATTGCAGAGGAGGTTGAACATGCCATGCGCGTAGCTTCCGAAAAATTTGGCGTCAAAACTATCGAGTATTCTGTGGCGCCTTTTATTGCATCTGATGGCGGATTTAGTTATCATGAATGGTTTGTCGAATTCGAACAAGCGCCAGATAATCTTGAAGTTTTTGAAGCTGAACTAGATGCGCAATTATGTTTGAAAAATATTTATTACGACGACCTAATTCGTGGTCATATTTTAAGTCGATTAAAAATTCGGGTATTGCCCAAGCACGCTTTTATCGATTATATGAAGAGTATCGGCAAACTTGGTGGACAAAACAAAGTACCACGATTGAGCAACGATAGAAACATTGCTGAGGCTTTAAGTAAGAGTTAACCTTTGAGCGATGATTTTTTTTGGGCGGCGCACAGGCTATTCACTACAAGTCCTCCTCCGAATCGGCTATTAAGTTTCGTGTAATATTTAATATGGTGTAGCCTCTCGGAGTCCGGGCTTTTCGCTACTATCCTTGCCGCAATACAAACGAGCAGTCAATGTTAAATATAGAATGATTATCTGCTAAACTACCTTATACAGCAAAAGAACATAGATGGCTAATATCTGATACCAACATATTGAAAAAAATCTTCAAGGGGGAGATGGCCTAAGATTCGAGGCATTAAAAAATATTGAAATCGAAGCCAAGCTTTTATCCACTGTTTGAGCATACACGAATGTTGTTATATGTCGACTATTTTCATGTGCGAGTTTGGATAAAAGTGGCGTAGATGAGATTATTTTTTTTGCCAAGAATCTTCAGCCTTGATTTTTTGCTCAACTTTTGCATCAAGGCAAAAGTGGAAAAGTAAACGGGTATCTTTGCGGATAATCATAAAATATAGTGCGTACGTATGAACGATTACCATGGTCCTTTTGTGGTAACATTTATAATTTCTTCATGCTGATTAATTCTATATAAACCACCTGCTCCGCCTAACCACAAATTTCCTTTTCGGTCTTCCAACATTCCCATAATTGAAATTGGTACATCGAAGTGTTTAAATGCCTTGCCATCATATTTATAAACTCCATTTTTAACTGTAGCTATCCATATATTATCAGATTTGTCTTTATAGATTTCATACACATCACCCTCATTAAATCCACTTATTTCTGGGAATGAAATAATCTTATTTCCTGTCATTTTATTTACGCCACCCTTACCAAATCGCTTTTTGGGGTCAGGGTCATCTCTTTCAGCAACTCTTGTACCAAACCAAACATTTCCATCTTTGTCAAATTCAATTTGGGTAACATTATTAGAGTGTAGACCATCTTTTTTTAGAATATGTGTAAACGATTTTCCATCAAATTTGCAGGCACCATATCCATCTCTTCGAAACCAAATACTGCCTTGGGCATCTTCACTGATACCCGTTACCCAATATTTGGTATCTTCATTTATTTTA
>JAGNOY010000299.1 GCA_017989935.1 Chitinophagaceae bacterium | reverse complement strand
GAAAAGCGGGTTGAATTGCACTTGAATTTCCAAAAGGAGAAAGCCCATAATAGTTATAATCTTCAGGTTTATTATCAGCATAAATAATACCAATTGCACCTTCAATAGAGGCATAGAAAGAATGTGCGATTGTGAAGTTTGCTGAATGATTCAATAAAAAACCAAACTGTTTACGCGTATACTCTTTAGTTACGTTATAGCCTGATCCAGGACCTACTTGCACATAGGTGGAATAACTATCATCACCAATGGCAATTAAAAACTGCGGCCCAAGTGCATATTTAACCGGCCCTTGTTTTTTAGGATATAATTTGATCGTGGGTAAAATATAAAACGCAGATTTTTGTAAGGAAAAATGAACAGGCAATTTAAAACTTATCATTTCATTATCCAGAATTCGCTCATAACTTAATCCGATGGTGGCATCCGCATCACCGTTAAAGTCATTGACCATCAACTGAACTGGAGAAAAAGATACAATATTTTTACCGTAGCCTTTTGTTGCTTTTTCATTCTTATGACTGCTTTGCGCATTTCCTTGTAAATGAATTAGAGAAATCAATAGACAAAATAACATGAATCGTTTTTGCATAATTAGTAGTTTTTGTATTATAGATTTTATTAAATTTTTTATTTAAGCCACTTGCGACATTGTTTAATCATAGCATCCATATCCTTAGGCAAAGACGCCTCTATTTGCAACAATTCTCCTTGTTCTGAAGTAAAACATAAACGAAATGCATGCAAGGCCAAACGACTCAGGATTGGTTTTTCTTCCTCCACATCTTTAGATAATTTAAAATTCTTTTTAAAGGACGAAATAAATACTGGATCTGTTAGACCATATAAAGGATCACAAACCAATGGATGTTCTATAGATTGCATGTGCACCCTTATTTGATGTGTACGACCTGTAAGCAATTTAAATTCAAGCAAACTATATCTGCCAAAGTTTTCAACTACTTTATATTCAGTGGCACTTGGTTTGCCATGCTTAGCATGTATCATCATTTTGCCTTTATGCACTGGATGTTCAATAATTGCAGCCTCTATCAACGCTTCTTTTTCTACTGGGCACCCATTCACAATTCCGAGATAATATTTGTCTACATGTCGATTTTCAAATAACCCTGAAGTAAAGGCATGAGTATGTTCATCTTTTGCAAAACAAATGATACCACTTGTTTCGCGATCGAGTCGATGTACTACAAAAATTTGTCCGTATATTTTTTTAAGCAAATCTTTCACATTCACATATTCAGGATGATGACGATCAGGGATTGAAAGCATGCCTGATGGCTTATTGACGAAAACATAAAATTCGTTTTCAAAAATGATGTCTAATTTCATGTTGACTTATTTATTTTCTATGCTACTTTTCATCTAAAACTGCCTCAAATACTAATTAAAATGTTTCAAAAAAATGACTTCCTTCTGATCAAGTTCACGCCATTTTCCTCGTTGTAAATTCTTCTTGGTGAGTCCTGCATAGATCACTCGATCTAAAGCCTTTACTTGATAATTCAAATGCTCAAAAATTCGTCTTACAATTCTATTACGGCCAATATGAATTTCTATCCCGATTTCCTTTTTATCTTTAAAATTAGTGTACGCTATATCATCAACCACAGCTTTTCCATCTTCTAAGGTTATACCTGCTGCAATTAACTCAAAGTCGCTTTTTTGCAATGGCTTATCTAGCACTACTTGATATACTTTTTTAATTTTATTTTTGGGATGAGCTAATTTTTGAGCGAGGTCTCCATCATTGGTAAGTAACAATAAACCTGTGGTATTTCTATCTAATCTTCCAACTGGATAAATTCTATTTTCAGGTGCTGCGCTCATCAAATCCAATACAGTTTTTCTGCCTTCAGGATCATCCGTTGTGGTAATATAATCTTTAGGCTTATTCAATAAATAATACACAAATTTTCTTTGAGGAACTATCACTTTGTCTTCAAGCTGAATTTCATCTTTGGCTTGCACTTTATAACCAGGTTCAATAAAAATTGCCCCGTTCACCTTTACCTTTTGCTGTTTAATTAAATCAACAGCATCTCTGCGTGAACAGATTCCACAGTGCGCAATATATTTATTCAAAGGCATTTGCTCAAACAACTTTTCTTGCGTTGCTTTTGGAACAGGTGTCAATACTTGTTTATCAGAAAAAGGCTTCCTATCATTAGGTCCTTTAAAAGAAGTTCTTTTGGCTGTATCCTTAAAAACATCAGGTCTAGATGGTCTTTTTTCATCGCTACTTTTTTTTCTCTCGTATTTTTTTTCAATAGGTTTAAACTCTTTTGCAGTGTGTGATGATTTATCTTTTGAAGTATAATTACCTCCTTTAGATTCATTTGTCTTTAACGAACCTTCTTCTTTGTGCGAAAACGATCTTTTCGGCTTAGCTGTTCGTTGTTTAGGCTTACTTGATTCATCTTTTTTTAGATAAGCCCCTGCTTTAGGTTTTGAAAAATCAGAAGGTATGGGAATTCGTTTTTTAGGCATGATTAAGCATTTGAAGGGTGATCTATATTAGCTAATTGTCCGCAAGCTGCATCGATGTCTTTACCGCGACTTCTGCGCAATCTTGCATTCACACGATTACGATCTAAGTATTGCATAAAGGCTTCCACTTTTTCTTCTGTGGGTTTAGCAAATTTGGCTAAGGCTATTGGGTTGTATTCGATAATATTTACTTTACTAGGTACTTGTCGGCAGATCTTAATCAAATCATCTGCGTCTTCTATACTATCATTGAAATGATCAAATAAAATATATTCAAAAGTGATTGGGTTTCTGGTTGCTTTGTAAAAATAGTTTAATGAATCAATGAGTTCCTTCAGCTGATTTGTTTCATTGATTGGCATAATTTGATCTCGCTTTTTGTCATTTGCCGCATGTAAAGAAAGGGCCAAATTAAACTTCACTTTATCATCGGCTAATTTGCGTATCATTTTTGCTACACCTGCTGTAGAAACTGTAATTCGGCTTGGCGACATGCCCATGCCTTCTGGTGAAGTAATTTTTTCTATGCCTTTCATCATGCCACTGTAATTAAGCAATGGTTCGCCCATGCCCATAAAAACAATGTTAGATAATGGCTTTTGATAGTGTGATAAGGCTTGGTTATTTAAATGCATCACTTGATCATAAATTTCATCAAAATCTAAATTTCGTTTACGATCCATATAACCCGTAGCACAAAACTTACAACTTAAACTACAACCCACTTGCGAAGACACACAAGCCGTCATGCGTGTTGAAGTTGGAATTAACACACCTTCTACATAATGTCCATCATGTAAAACAAATCTATTTTTGATGGTGGTATCATCACTTAATTGGGTATGATCTATGAGTAACTTATTGAGTACAAATTCAGCCTTTAGTTTTTCGCGAATGGCTTTAGACAAATTCAACATCTCATCTATCGATGCTACTCCTTTTTTCCAAATCCACTCTTCTATTTGCTTGGCTCTGTATGCCGGTTCGCCTTGATCGGCAATCCATTGTTTGATTTCTTCTGAAGTCAAATGTCGCAGATTTTTCATCTGTGTAATTTTTATGATAAAGGACAAAGATAAGGTTTGTTTGATGTTGA
>JAGNOY010000298.1 GCA_017989935.1 Chitinophagaceae bacterium | reverse complement strand
AGTTACATGATGATCAATTACTTGTTGAATTTCAAACAACAATCCTTCATCAGCCTGATTAATTTCTGATATGAGTTCTGCTCTTAATTCTGCGACATTCATACTAAAATCATTTATTCAAATATAAATTATTTCTCAATTCAATATTGCTCAGTGTTGCAAAAAAAATGGAACACATTGCTGCATTCCATCTATAAAATCTGTGATACTCAGCTACCTCTATCTTATCTGTGTTCTACATTTTACAATCCACACATCTCTTCAGGCTTCACCCAAGCATCAAATTCTTTATCTGTTACATAACCTAATTTCATCGCCATTTCTTTTAAGGTAGTTCCTTCTTTATGCGCTTTTTGTGCAATTTCTGCTGATTTATAATAACCGATCTTTGTGTTTAAGGCGGTTACCAACATCAGTGAATTATCTACATGTTTTTTAATGTTGGCTTTTATAGGTTCTAGTCCAATAGCACATTTGTCATTGAAAGAAACACATCCTTCACCAATCAAGCGCGCACTATGCAAGAAGTTATAAATCATCATGGGTTTAAACACATTCAATTCAAAATGCCCCATACTTCCACCAACTGAAATAGCTACATCATTACCCATGACTTGTGCCGCTATCATAGTTAAGGCTTCGCATTGTGTAGGATTTACTTTTCCTGGCATGATAGAACTTCCTGGTTCATTGTCTGGAATAAAAATTTCGCCGATACCAGAACGAGGTCCTGATGACAGCATACGAATATCGTTGGCAATCTTCATTAAGCTAACAGCTACAGTTTTTAAGGCCCCGTGTGCTTCAACAATGGCATCATGTGCGGCTAAAGATTCAAACTTATTTTCGGCTGTAACAAAAGGAAGTTTTGTCAATTTGGCAATATGTTTAGCTACATTTTTAGCATAGTTTTTAGGTGTATTAATGCCAGTGCCAACAGCAGTGCCACCTAAAGCTAATTCACTTAAATGGGCTAAGGAATATTTAATTGCTTTTAATCCATGATCGAGTTGTGATACATATCCACTAAACTCTTGACCCACTGTTAATGGTGTAGCATCCATGAAATGGGTACGACCAATTTTTACAACATTCATAAATTTTTTAGACTTTTTATCTAAAGTATTTCGAAGTTTAGTAATGCCAGGGATGGTTGTTTCCATCAACATCTTATACGCCGCAATATGCATGGCTGTTGGGAATGTATCATTACTGCTCTGACTTTTATTGACATCATCATTAGGGTGTAAAAATTTTTCTTTGTCTTTTAATTTACCTCCTTGCATTACATGACCACGATAAGCAATTACTTCGTTTACATTCATATTACTTTGAGTTCCACTACCCGTCTGCCAAACAACTAATGGAAAAGCGTCGGCATGTTTACCTTCTAAAATTTCATCACATACTTTTCCAATTAATTCACATTTTTCTTTGCTTAAAACTTTTGCTTCGTAGTTTGTGATAGCAGCGGCCTTCTTCAAATACGCAAATGCCTGAATAATTTCTTTAGGCATTTTGTTAATGTCTTGTGCAATTTTAAAATTGTCGATAGAGCGTTGTGTTTGTGCTCCATAAATGGCATTCATAGGTACTGAAACCTCGCCCATCGTGTCTTTTTCGATTCTGAAACTCATATGCTTTTTTTACCGCTGAGAACATGAGAACGCAGTGGATTTTTTAAGTGTTAAAATAATGGTGCGAAATTAAAACTTATAAACGATTCTTTTAAATCCTTGTTTTAAAAGTTCTACATTAAAATTTATTAAATACCCTAACTTCCTATTGGATAGTTTTAAATAAGTGATTAATTGGGCTTGATGTATTGGCATTAATGATTCAACAGCTTTTAATTCGACAACGATTTCATTTTCGATTAAAATATCTATCATGAATACTTTCCCTAAATCTTTTCCTTTATAAGAAAAGTCAATTTGAACTTGTGAAGTATAATTAATTCCTCTTAATCTCAACTCTTCACATAAGGCTAATTGATAAGCAGATTCCAACAAACCAGCACCCAATTGTTTATGAACTTCAATACTTGCATCTAAAATAATCCCTCCTAGCTCATTTAACTTTTCATTGGTCATATATTCTCTGCTTCCCATTTCCACTAATCCATTTCCTTGTCCTTCTCTTTTCTCTGCGGTTAAGCACTCCAACTCACACTACCATCTTTTTCATCCTTAAGTTGAATGCCAGCCTCTTGCAATTGATTACGAATAGCATCACTAGTAGCAAAATCCTTTTTTAGCTTGGCATCTTTTCGCAACTGTATCAATACTTGCATCACATCATCCATTTTTGAAAAATGTGCTTCATCAAAAGGTTTCAAACCAAATACCTGGATTAAATAATTTTCAAAAGTTTGTTCTAACAAATACCGTGTTGAAGCAGAAAGTTCACTTGCCTTTACATGCCCATCCTTTACATTGTAAATGAAAGTGCTGAGTTCAAATAAGGAGGCAATTACTTTTGCTGTATTAAAGTCATCGTCCATATGTACTTTACAATCGGCACACAAAGCTGCAATTTGTTGATCTAGCATGGTTTGTTCCACGGCTTCACTATTGAGTTTGGGTATTACGCTTCGCGCATCCATCAATCGCTTCAATCCTTTTTCTGCATCTTGTAAGCCCTTCACATTAATATCTAATTCTGAAGAGTAATGTGTTTGCAAAAACAAAAACCGAACTACTGAAGGCGCATAGCCTTTATCTAACAGTGGGTGATTACCTGTAACAAATTCCATGGGCAAAATTGAATTGCCAAAGGACTTGCTCATTTTTTGTCCATTAAAATTAAGCATGTTGGTATGTAACCAATATTTGGCCCCATTATGTCCGCAACTTCCTTGGTTTTGTGCTATTTCACATTCATGATGCGGAAATTTCAAATCCATGCCACCTCCGTGTATATCAAATTCATGGCCCAAATATTTTGTACTCATAGCCGAGCACTCTAAATGCCAACCCGGGAAACCCATGCCCCATGGCGACTTCCATTGCATAATATGCGCTGGGGTTGCAGCCTTCCAAAGTGCAAAATCAATAGAATTGCGCTTTTCGTCCTGACCATCTAAATCACGATAGCCAGCCATTAGTTCATCAATTTTACGACCAGATAAGATGCCATACTCATGACTATCATTATACTTTTTTACATCAAAATATACAGAGCCATTTACCTCATACGCAAAGCCTTTTTGAATAAGCACTTCAATCAATTCAATTTGTTCAATTAAATGACCGGTTGCTGTAGGTTCAATTGTTGGTGGTAAGGCATTAAATAATTCCATTACTTGATGAAAGCCAACAGTATATTTCTGAACAATTTCCATGGGTTCCAAACTTTCTAATTTGGCTTGAGATTCCATGCGATTCACGCCTTCACCACGATCGTTGGTTAAATGACCAGCATCAGTTATATTGCGCACATATCTTACCTTATATCCACAAAAGGTTAGATAGCGATATATCATGTCAAAGGAGGTAAACGTACGTACATTCCCAATATGGGCATCACTATATACAGTTGGGCCACAAACATACAAACCTACATTAGGCGCATGAAGAGGTTCAAACTTTTCTTTCTTTCTAGTTAATGAG
>JAGNOY010000297.1 GCA_017989935.1 Chitinophagaceae bacterium | reverse complement strand
ATGTTTTACCTACTAAACTGCCACTCATGGCTTCATTTTTTTGCGTGTTCGCCAAACAAACGCCTTCCTTCTCCAAGGCCTCTAAAATAGCTCGATTGTCCTGATGAGAAAAAAATTCTACAATAGAAGTGGCTACCTTTTCGCCTACATCTTCGATGCTCAATAACTCTTCTTTTGTTTTTGCATACAAATCAGTCAAATGCGAAACAGTTCTTGCCAATGCCTTTGCTGTGGTTTCGCCCACATAGCGAATTCCTAAGCCAAATATCAAACGATGCAAAGGTTGTGATTTCGATTTCTCGATAGCCTCTTTCAAATTCAGCATAGATTTTTCTCCGAAGCCTTCTAAAGTTTTGAGTTGGTCGTAAGGCAAATGATAAATGCCCACCATATTTTTTAATAAGCCTTGTTCAAAAAATCGTCTGACTAATGCATCTCCCAACCCTCTAATATCCATGGCATCTTTTGAAGCAAAATGTGCAATTTTTTCAATCACTTGGGCTTCACAATTAATGTGGGTGCAACGCCAAACGGCTTCTCCTGCTGGTTTATATAAGGGCTCCTTGCAAACTGGACAAGCAGTTGGAAAAATAATTTCTTGTTCATTTCCCTCTCTTAATTCAGGAAATGACTTTACAATATATGGAATAACATCGCCTGCTCGTTCAATTAAAACAGTATCGCCTATCATTAATTGTTTTTCTTTAATAACATCTTCATTAAACATAGATAATGAAGAAATTGTTACACCACCCACAGCAACAGGTTCTATTTTTGCTACGGGTGTCACACTGCCTGTTCGTCCCACTTGATACTCTACATTCAATAATTTACTCGTGGCTTGTCTTGCCTTAAATTTATAGGCAATTGCCCAGCGAGGATGATGACTAGTTTGTCCAATTTTCTCTTGCAAATCCAAGCGATTTACTTTGATTACCATGCCATCAATTTCATAAGGTAAGTTGTCTCTATTTATTTCAAACTCTTGCACATACTTTACGACATCATCTATCCTTGTGAATGTTTGAATATTTTCTAAGGATGTTTTGAAGCCCAATTGTGCTAAGGATTCGAGCATGCCTTTATGAGTTTGCAATTGAGGATGTGGTAAGGTATTTTCTTGCAATGCTGTATAGCTAACATTATATAAAAATGCATCTAAATTTCTTTTAGCTACTTCGTGAGGATCTTTGATGCGCAAACTACCACTGGCTGCATTGCGCGCATTGGCTAAAGGTTGTTGTCCATCAGCTATGAGTTTTTGATTGTATTCTTCAAATCGTTTTTTGGTAATAACTACTTCCCCTCTAATTTCAATTTGTTTTAAATTGAAAAGACTGATAGAGGCTTTCATGGGAATGGATCTAATTTGCTTGGTATTCAGCGTGATGTCGTCGCCTTCTGTACCATTCCCTCTAGTGGCTCCGCGCATGAGTAAATCGTTTTCATAAACTAAAGAAATACTAGCTCCATCAAACTTTGGTTCTACACAATATTCGATTTGATCTATCCCACTTAATTCTCGACATTTTCTGTCCCAGTCTGTAAGATCTTCTGCATTGTAACTATTTTCTAAACTCAACATAGGAACTAAATGCGAAACTGCAGGAAACTCTTTATTTAAGCCTTTCGCTACACGTTGTGTTGGAGAGCTAGGTGTAACAAGTTCAGGAAATTGCGCTTCTACTGATTGAAGTTTTTTAAACAAAGTATCATATTCAACGTCAGCTAAAACAGGATTGTCTTGCACATAATATTTCCAATCTGCATATTCGAGAATATCCCTGAGCTTGTTTATTTCAGAAGAATCATCAGGGCTTAGCAGTAAATCTTTGGCAAAGCTGAGGAATTGTTTTTCTTGTTCAATGGTATACATAAGCTAAAAGTCTGTGTCAATATTAATCACTTCTTATGATACAGAAAATAGTTTTTTATACACGCTTACAAAAATGTACATGAATGATACCTTAATCTGACTCAGCACTAATTTCCTAGATTATTTAGTGGCGCCCTTTTAAAATATTTTATTGGCTTTTCGGATTGAATATAGCCTTTAACCTTCGATATGAAAGGAGACCATAATCATTCTGGTTGTAATTTTATCGATGGCCCTATTGGTTGGCTCTCCGCTTTTTTGCACCAAGCTATTTCCTAGGCCGTTACTCACTTTTATTTCAGGGGAGAAAATAAAATTAGGGAAATAAAATTCAAACCCAAGTCCGAGATTGTATCCATAATCAAAAGCTTTTACTCTTAATAAATCTCCCGTTCGTTTAGATTGGGCATTGGCGTTAAAATCGTAGTCGAGTTTTCCGCCTGCACAAACATAAAATCTAAAATTTGTTTGCCGATCTGATTTAAATTTAAATTCTACTGGCAAACTGAATAAAACAGATTCAAAAGAATTTGTGATGACAGAATCTCCTTGTAAATGAAACCTGATGGCCTTTTCTCTGAGCATGAAAGAAGGGATGGTGCGCAAATCAACAAAACTCGACAATCTTAAATTGCCAAGGATGCCTAGCTGAAAACCTGGTTTCCATAAAGGGGTCACATCTTGCACGCTATCGTAGTCGATAAAATATTTGGCGTGGGCCAATTTGTATTGAGCAGAATTAAATCCGACAGAGATACCAAAATAATACGCTTTATTTTCGAATTCTGGATTGTTCATTTTTTCGGGTTGTGCATAGGCTCCAACCCAACTAAAAAAAACGAATAGGAATATTCCTATTTTACTCCTTGATAAATGGACGCTATGCCTAGGCTTAAAGGTTTGCATTTGGTATTTTTAAATCCTGCTTGTTGCAATATTACACACATTTGTTCACCTTCAGGAAAAACTTCTACTGAATTTGGTAGATAGGAATAGGCTTTATTGTCTTTACTAAATAATTTTCCGATGAAAGGTGTGATATAACGGAAATAAAGATGATAGAATTGTTTAAATGGGAATATTTTAACTTTTGAAAATTCTAAGATCACAAATTGACCTCCTGGTTTTAGTACACGATGAATTTCTTTTAAGCCCAACTCTAAATTTTCAAAATTTCTTACCCCAAAGGCCACGGTGATGGCATCAAAAGAATTTGCTTCAAAAGGCAGGTTTTCACTGTCTCCTTTGACCAAAGTAATGAGTGAATCGAGCTTTCTATCTTTGACTTTAACTCTACCTACTTCAAGCATACTAGCTGAAAGATCTAAGCCAATGATTTGGGTTGGATTTAATTTTTTTAAGGCTATGGCTAAATCAGCTGTGCCAGTGGCAACATCTAAAATTTGTTTTGGTTTAAAAGGTGCTAATAATTTAATCACCTTGTTTCGCCATAAGACATCAATTCTAAAAGATAATAAACGATTTAAAAAATCGTATCGATTGGCAATGCCATCAAACATTTGTTCGACTTGTGCCTTTTTGCTTAGTTTAGACTCCTGATCAGGTACTATAGATATTCCCACGGCGCAAATGTACAATTTACCTGCTTAGTATAGCTTGAATTTAATGAAGAAATATAGGTTGGATGATTGGTGATTCAATTCGCTTATAGAATAAATTGATTAACGCCTTATCACTTTTACTAGACATTGCGGCAAGGATAGAAACGAAAAGCCC
>JAGNOY010000296.1 GCA_017989935.1 Chitinophagaceae bacterium | reverse complement strand
GGCTTAATGAGTAGAGAAGATTTGCGATGGAAAAGAATGTGGCAAACTTTGCTGCATTATAAAATGAATCGTGAAGATATCGCTAAAGTGATGGCAGAACGCTATTTAGAAATCCTTGCCCAGCAACAAGCCGTATTTCCTTTTACGCATGAAGTACTTCAATATTGCAAGGATAAAGATTATGAACTTCATTTAATTACCAATGGTTTTGAAGCTACTCAAAAAATGAAACTTAAAAATGCCGATTTAGCAAAGTATTTTGATCAAATGATTACTTCTGAAATGGCCATGAGCATGAAACCTAAAAAAGAAATATTTCATTTTGCTTTAAATGCCACCAAAGCTAGGGTAGAAGAAAGTTTAATGATTGGAGACGCTTTAGATGTTGATATTCTTGGAGCTCAACATGTGGGCATGGACTCAGTATATTTTAATCCACATGGAAACCCACATCACGAAGAACCTACTTACGAAATCAAATGTCTTTCCGAACTACTAACAATATTATAAATTAATTACACAAGATGGAAATTATACAAACTGGCATACAAGATTGCTTTATTTTAAAACCAACTATTCATGCTGATCATCGGGGCTATTTTTACGAAAGTTATCAAGCCAAGAAGTTTGAATCGCTAAGTGGTTTACAAGTCAATTTTATTCAAGACAATCAAGCTAAATCAAATTATGGGATTTTGCGTGGGTTACATTTTCAACAAGGCGAACATGCGCAAGCTAAATTGGTTCGTGTATTGCAAGGTAAGGTGCTTGATGTGGCAGTCGATTTGCGAAAAGATTCGCCCACATATTTAAAGCATGTGGCAGTTGAGTTAAGTGGCGAAAATCAATTACAATTATTTGTACCTAGAGGCTTTGCACATGGTTATGTAGTGCTTAAAGATGATACGGTGTTTTTTTATAAATGCGATAACTATTATTGTAAAGATGCGGAAGGGGGTGTGAGATACAACGATCCTGCCTTAAACATTTCATGGGGTATTCCTGAAAGTGATATGATACTTTCAGAAAAGGATTTAGTGTTGCCTTTGTTATAAGCTACTCAGTAATATCATCTCGGTTTCGCTTAATATGCTGAGCCTTTCCTTTTTGTAGCTTGTTTTTTGTATTCTCTTTATAACCATGTCGATGGTTTAGGATATCTACACATAAATACAAAGCTTCTAAGAAAGACGTGTGACTTGCCAAATTTTTACCTGCAATATCAAATGCTGTACCATGATCCGGAGATGTTCTAACAACTGGCAATCCTGCTGTATAATTAACTCCCATGCCTTGGTCGAAACTTTTGAAAGGAATCAAGCCTTGGTCGTGATACATCGCCAATACACAATCGAAATTTTTATCTTGTTCTCTAGCAAAAAAAGCATCAGCACTATAAGGTCCAAAGGCTAGTATGCCTTCGTTTCTTAATTTTTCAATGGCTGGAAGGATGATACTAGCTTCCTCGTTACCAATTAAACCATTATCACTTGCATGCGGATTTAATGCAAGTACCGCGATTTTGGGTTTGTCTATGCCGAAGTCTTTAATTAAAGATTCATGAATGATTCTGCATTTGCTTTGTATGGCTTCGACAGTGATGTATTTAGAAACTTCACTCAAAGGCACATGTTCGGTAAGTAATGCAATACGCAGTCTTTCTGCACACATCATCATCACTACATCCTTAGCCGCGAATTTTTCTTTTAAGAAAGGTGTATGACCGCTATGCTTAAAATCTTGCGTTTGTGAATTAGCTTTATGAATAGGATTTGTCAAGAGGCCATCTAGTTGTCCATCTTTTAAACATTGTGTGGCAACCATCAATGAACGTATGCCGTATTTGCCACCAATTTCATTCATTTGGCCTGGTGTAATGGCAATATCTTCATCCCAACAATTAAATACATTAATACCTTTTGCATGCAGGTTAGCAAGATCTTTAGTACCCACAAATTGCATGGCATTTTCTCCGGTTATTTGCTTGTAATGCTGAATAACTTTGTTTGAAGCAAAAATTATAGGTGTAAATAAATCTAAAAGTCGATGTTCTGTCAATGACTTAATAATTAATTCAATTCCAATGCCATTGATATCTCCTGTGGTAATGCCGATTTTAGGTTTAAAGGTACTTTGACTCATGCTGTATTTTATATGTGTGCAAATATACATGGCCTGATGTGCAATTACTAACATTCAAAGGCATAATTCAATGTATTCCTATCTTGGCTTTATTGGACATATTAAAACTTCAAATTAGGTGAATAAGCTACAATAATGCTAAAGCTTATTTTCGTTAGCTTGCTGTTGCTGCTGTAATTTCATTTTCTTCAACTCGTCAACCACATTTTTATAATCGAAAGGACAATGCAAACATCCATTGCCACAGCAGTAACCTCGTTGAAGTAGATATTGTGCGGTAAACACATAGTTTCCTTCTTGATTTACGTAAAATGTATCGTCGTCATCAAAGAGTGGTTTCTTCATGAGCCTTTTTTTTAGGAGGAACGATGATTGTTGACTGAGGTAGTCTGAAACTTACATACTGAATAGTTCTATTATCCAGCAAGTGCATCGACTCATAAAAGGTTTGAATATTTAATGGAAACTCAGGCGTGCCTTTCGCATATACATCAGCAATGTTTTCTACAATTTCGCACTGATGATGTGCAATCATTTCATGGGTAAATTCAAAAAGTTCCTTAGAGTCAGTTTTTAAATGAATGAGTCCACCTGGGACTAATATTTTCTGATACATGGCCAAAAATTTATGATGTGTCAGTCTGTTCTTTGCCCTTGATTCGCGCAAAAACGGATCAGGAAATGTAATCCATATTTCAGAAACACTTTGCTCATCAAAATAGTTGTCAATCTGTTCGATACGAGTTCTTAAAAAGCACACATTGTTGATCTTTTCTTCTAAGGCCTTTTTAGCGCCCACAAACATGCGATTGCCTTTGATATCCACCCCAATAAAGTTTTTATCAGGAAATGCTTTGGCTAAATTTACTGTGTATTCGCCTTTGCCACAAGCCAACTCCAATACAAGCGGATTCGTGGGAAACAACGAGGGCCATAACGCTTTAGGGTTTTCAGGAAATTCATGCACATTGGCAAATTCTTTGATCGCAGCAAATCGAGTGAGTTTTTTAGCCTTCATGTCGCAAATGTAAAGAATTCAGTCTTGTGCAAATACTTTAGCCTTCAAGAAACTTAATTTAAATATATCATCACCTTATTTTTATTAATTCAATTAGGCAGTTATATTTGTCCACACAAAAATTAAAAATAATGAATTTAAAGAAATTTACTTACTTGTTTATGTCCTTAGCTACTGCTTTTATTATCCTGAGTTCGAATGATAATGGTAAGGCGGATAAAGATCGCACAGATAGTGGAACGGGTGGATGCAGCGACAACGGTACTTGTCATGCAGCAACTACGTCTAGCGGTAATGTGGTGGTATTGGTCAAAAACTCTGCCGATGTGATTGTAAGTAGCTATATCCCGGGTCAAAAATACAAAATAGAAATTATTCTTACAGGGGCACAATCTACTTCTGCAGGCTTTCAGTCTACCTTATTAAGCGCAGCCAACGTAACACCAGGTACTGTGGCCGCAGATATTC
>JAGNOY010000295.1 GCA_017989935.1 Chitinophagaceae bacterium | reverse complement strand
GAACAGATTCTTTGCAAATTGCCATGATGGCTTTAGGATTAAAACCTGGCGATGAAGTGATTTTACCTTCATTTACTTATATTGCTACAGCAGAAGTTGTAGGTTTATTGAATTTAGTGCCAGTATTCTGCGAAATTCATCAAGATACTTTTTGTATCAATGCGGCCGAAATTGAAAAATTAATCACGTCAAAAACAAAGGCTATTGTGCCTGTGCACCTTTATGGCCAAAGTGCAGACATGGAAGCTATACTAGCCATTTCCAGTAAACATCATTTATTTGTAATAGAAGACAATGCACAAGCAATTGGCGGATATTACACGTTTAGTGATGGCACTAAAAAAGCCAATGGCACAATGGGCGATGTAGGAAGCACCTCTTTTTTCCCTTCTAAAAACTTAGGTTGCTATGGTGATGGAGGAGCGCTTTACACAAATAATACTGAGTTAGCTGAAAAATTAAAAATGGTTGCCAATCATGGTCAAAAGGTAAAATATGTGCACGAAATGGTTGGATGTAATTCTAGGTTAGATACTTTACAAGCTGCCATTTTATCGATCAAATTAAAACACCTCGATCGTTATTGTCATTCGCGAAGATTGGTGGCAGATAAATATGATGAGGCTTTTGCCAATCATCCAAACATTCAAACACCTGTTAGATCAGCCAATGCCTATCATGTATTTCATCAATACACACTTACCTTAGAGGGAATAGATCGTGATTTAGTCCAAGAAAAATTAAAAGAAAAAGGTATTCCAAGCATGGTTTATTATCCAATTCCTGCTCACAAACAAGGCATGTTTAAAGCATTTGGCATGAATGATGTAAACCTTCCTATCACAGATATGCTTACAACCAAAGTAATTTCATTACCTATACACACAGAAATGAAAGAGGATGAACAAGCCTATATTATTGAAAATTTCCTTCAAATTATAAATACACTTAAATAATGAATATTGCAGTTGTCGGAACCGGTTATGTAGGTTTAGTTTCAGGTACTTGTTTCGCGGAATCCGGAAATCAAGTGATTTGTGTAGATATCGATCAACAGAAAGTAGACAAATTATCAGCTGGTGAAATCGTGATCTATGAACCTGGCTTGGAAGTTCTTTTTCAAAGAAATCTTAAAGAACAACGAATACATTTTACAACCAATTTAAAAGAGGCTGTTGCTAAATCTGATTTAATTTTTTTAGCCCTACCTACTCCTCCAGGTGAAGATGGATCAGCCGATTTGAGTTATGTACTAGGCGTAGCTGAACAAATTGGAAAATTATTAAATTCCTTACAAGCTTATAAGGTCATTATTAATAAAAGCACAGTTCCAGTGGGCACAGCAGAAAAAGTTGCAGCTAAAATTCGTGAAAATTATCAAGGTGAATTTGACGTAGTTAGCAATCCAGAATTCTTACGCGAGGGAGTTGCTGTAGATGATTTCATGAAGCCAGATCGTGTTGTAGTTGGTTGCAGTTCTGAAAGAGCAAAAAAAATGATGCAACAATTGTATGCACCTTTTGTTCGACAAGGAAATCCAATTTATTTCATGGACGAACGAAGTGCCGAAATTACCAAATATGCGGCTAACTCATACCTCGCTATGAGAATTACCTTTATGAATGAATTAGCCAACCTTTGCGAAAAAGTTGGAGCTGATGTAGAAACAGTGCGTATTGGCATGGGCAGTGATACCCGCATAGGAAAAAGATTTTTATTTCCAGGTATTGGATATGGAGGCAGCTGTTTTCCGAAAGATGTACAAGCCCTTGTACATACCTCGTCGCAATACGATTACAATTTCGATATTTTAGATTCTGTGATACAAGTCAATGATAGACAAAAATTAGTGTTGGCTGATAAAATAATCGAATACTTTCAGGGCGATTTAAAAGGTAAAAAAATTGCTTGTTGGGGTTTAGCCTTCAAGCCTAACACCGATGACATCAGAGAAGCCCCAGCCTTATATATTATACCTGCCCTAATTCAACGTGGTGCAAAAATTATTTGCTATGATCCTGAAGGCATGAAAAATACACGTATTTACTTCGAACAAATGCATCCTGAATTACTTGATAGTATCGAGTTTGGAGAAAATGCTTATTCTATTTTAGATCAAGTGGATGCCCTTGCAATTTGTACTGAATGGAATATTTTCCGAACACCTGAATTTGATACCATCAAACAAAAAATGAAGCAAGCTGTAATTTTCGATGGTAGAAATTTATTTGATATGCAAGACATGATCAATGCTGGCTTTTACTATAATTCAATAGGTAGAAAAGTAATACACACATCATGAAAAAAGTACTTATCGCCGGAGGCGCAGGTTTTTTAGGTTCTCATCTGTGCGATCGATTTATACAAGAAGGATATTATGTTATCGCCATGGATAATTTAATCACGGGCAATCTGCATAATATCGAACACCTATTCAAAAACCCGCATTTCGAATTTCATCATCACGATATCAGCAAATTTGTGCATGTACCAGGCAAGTTAGATTATATCCTAAACTTTGCCTCGCCTGCTAGTCCAATCGATTATTTAAAAATGCCTATCCAAACCCTAAAAGTGGGTTCATTAGGTACGCATAATCTTTTGGGACTTGCGAAAGAAAAAAATGCCAGAATGCTGATTGCTTCTACAAGCGAAGTCTATGGCGACCCCTTGGTTCATCCACAAAATGAAGAATATTGGGGCAATGTCAACCCTATCGGACCAAGAGGTGTATATGATGAAGCCAAAAGGTTTCAAGAAGCAATTACCATGGCCTATCATACTTACCATGGTTTAGAAACTCGCATCGTCAGAATTTTTAATACCTATGGACCACGCATGAGACTCAATGATGGTCGAGCACTACCTGCTTTCATGAGTCAAGCTCTTAAAGGTGAAGATATTACAGTGTTTGGAGATGGTTCACAAACCCGATCATTTTGCTATGTCGACGATCTCATAGAAGGTATTTACAGATTGCTTTTAAGTGATTATCATTTACCTGTCAATATTGGAAATCCGCACGAAATTTCCTTGAAAGAATTTGCCGAAGAAATTCAACAGCTCATAGGTGGTGACTCAAAAATCGTGTATCAACCGTTGCCTCAGGACGATCCAAAACAACGTCAACCCGATATTACTAAGGCCAAGTCTATTTTAGATTGGTCACCTAAAGTTGAGCGCAAAGAAGGTTTGAAAATAACGCTAGATTATTTCAAAGATTCCTTAGGCATTCAACACGATTAAGTTGTAGATAGAAAATATTTTCTTTTTTTGGGCGGCAGGCAGGCTATTCACTGCAAGTCCTCACACGCCAGAGCGCGTGCTCCGGGCTTTTCGTTGCTATCCTTGCCGCAATACAAGCTAATCTTTTCATTGAATGTAGCGTTTCTTGATTGATGTTCACTCTTGGTTTGTGTTCCTGTTCTATGAAGCATCTTCGCTTCATGGTTAAATTCTTTTGCTTGTTGCAAATCTGAAAATACTATTACAAATTACTATGATTATCCGCAAAGATACCTGTTTGTTTTTCCACTTTTGCCATGACGCAAAAGTTGAGCAAAAAGTCTAGGCTGAAGATTCTTGGCATAAAAATAATTTCATCTACGCCACTTTTATCCAAACTCGCACATCAAGATACTCGCCATATA
>JAGNOY010000294.1 GCA_017989935.1 Chitinophagaceae bacterium | reverse complement strand
GTTAAGGCTTGATGTTGATTGTTATTTAAGTATGCATGATTTGCATTGAATTCTACATCTATAAGTTGACCATGACCTGGTTTGATATTGGAAGAAAATTTAAGCGGAATTTGATTGACTTGGGTATTTGAACGCAGAAAAATAGCCTCATCTTGGTAACTATATTTTTCTGTCAAGTAGCCCATTAAAAATTCTACATTTATTTGTTGGTTGATGTGGGAATTCCAAATGAGCAGGTTTCTTGCACTACTTATTTTTTCTTCTTTTTGACTAACAATTTCAAAGGATGCTGCAGGTATTTGCCTTTGTGTAAATTGAATCCATGTATGCAAGGATAAGGTATTTTTTCTATTCATCCGAATACTCAGATCATTCATAATATGCTGATGCTTTCTGTTTGCATGCGTGAGCGTGATGGTAGAATCTAGTTGAGTATTATAATAGTTGAATTGGTTTTTCCCTTGAAATGCATTTAGTTTTAAGGTGTTTGAAACATACTTATTAGAGAAAGTATAAGATGCCAGCATGTCTGAATTTTGTATACTTTCATAGCCTACATCTATACTTAGTTTTCTTGATTTTCTGAAAACTGCTTTTTTGTTCATCAGTTCCAAACCTCCACCAAGTGAAGTATTTTCAAGTTCGCTTCCATAATTAATTTGAATTTCATCAAATAATCCTGAGGGTAAAATACTGAAATCTGTGATGCCTGTCATGGCATTATTTAAATTGATGCCATGCCAGTTGACATAAGTTTGTGCGGCTGAACAGCCACGAATACTTATGGTACTTAATGAGCCTACGCCATAATTTTTTACAAAAACATTGCTATGTAATTCAAGTAATTGTTGCAAACTTTTATGTTGATGGTATTGCAAAATTTGTGCATCCACTTTTTGTGAAGGTGTAAATTCAGTGGGAATACGATTTTCGACAATGAGAATATCTTTAATTGTTTTACTTGTATCTTGTCCATAAAGAAAAGATGTTTGAATGAAGCTTATGACTACAATTAATAGGATAATAAAATTTACTTTCAAACGGAAAGCCCGCGTTAGGGACTGCAATGGAAAGCCCGCACCATGAGCTTTGGCATGGGCGGACTTGGAATGAAAGGCCCGACCCGCAGGGGAACGCCCAAAAAAATCGATTAGTGAAAAAATAGATTTCATTGAGTCTTGCTAAGGGTAAAAATAAAATTGATTGGCGCCAATACCTGCCTGGAATTCTCTAAGCTTTTCTCCTTGTCTGGCATATTCAGACACCGTACTTCTTTGTGTAAAGCCTTTTGGATCGGCCATGAAAATATGGTGTGTGGAAGAGTCGATACCAAAGGCCCAAAAGTATGAGTTGTTTGGTGCTTGGATTAACGGTAAAGTTGGCAATTGCGCCGCGTCTATAGACATGTTGTATAAGCCATTGAAAGTGTTATTACCGTCATAGTTTACACCAATATAATAGAGCGAATCGCGGGTTTGGTTGATGGTCATTTTGATGGGTTCGGCCCCCGTTGGAAAGGAAAATGATTTTAAAATTTTAAACTCAATAGGATCTAGGCAAGTTAGAAACGAAGGTGCATTTTTGTATTTATTTCCTGAAAGAATCCAAAGCCTGTCTTGCTTATCTTGCACAATACTATGTGGTGCGTAGCCGGCTATGTTTATTTTTTCTTCTATAAGATTCGTGAATGGATTAATTTTATACATATAGTTACAATGAATATCCCAATTACAAACCCACAAGGCATTGTTGGCAAAAAGTAACTGTTCTGAGTTTGGATAATCAAGTTGTATTCTTTTGATGTTTAAATTGTTTGTATTCACCACCGTCAGAAACGTTTGGTAAATAGAACTTACATACAACAAGCTGTCATAAACAATGCACATATACCTTGGCGTGGGTATGTTTTTGATTTGAGAAATTTCTTTGAAGTTCAGGGCATCAATGACAGAAATTCTGTTTGAATTATTGAGGGCAATATAAAATTTGCCTTGATGATAATAGATACTTTGAGCTACATCGCCCAGTGATTTTTCATTGGCTGTATAAAATACTTGCTGACTGATTTGTTCATTTTCAAGATCGATATAGCTGAGCTCACTATTATTGTTTCCATAAGCACCTTCATTTAAAATTAATACTCCATGATGTTGGATGTTGATTGGATTTTTTGTGTCAGGATTGGGAATGTCTTTGACGCAAGAGCTCAAACAAAAGCAAGTGATTAGTATATTATAAAGCGTGCTAGATTTCATCATTTTGAAATCTTTTGTGTGATTACACTTCCGTTAGAAAAAGTTAGTTCAATGAAATAGATTCCATTAGGCCAATTGGAGGTATTGATTTTTTCTGTTTGACGTTGGAAGAATAAAGTTTGTCCATACATGTTTAGGATATGTACAGTTTCGATGTCTTTGGCCTGTATATTTAACTGATCAGCAAAGGGCACAGGAAATAGTTTACATACTTGAATAGCTTGATTCGTCATAGACGTTGGTGCAGGAGGCTTCAAAAGTGCCAAGGCGTCTAAGTCAAAACCACAAGTTGGAAATGGGGTAGGATAAGGGTCGTTGATGGGATGATTGTTCGAATCTCTGCAAGCTTCTGTTTGATTTATCGTACCAATGACATCGGTGATTTTTATATATCGAATAGATGAGATATCAATGAAAGGCTCGTTGATAAGTTCTGCTAAATCAAACGGGGTTCCAAAATTGCCAATGTATTTGCCCGCCAAATTATGAATAGACCGGCAATCTGAATAATCGCCAAATCCACCAATTTGTATACTCGTATCCAAATTGCTAATAGATTTAAATGTGGCATAGTGAATGCCATCTGTACTTACAGATACTTTAGCTAATTCTAAATAAGCCTGATTGGAGTCTGTTGGGTTCATGAATCCATTTTCGAAAACTGCAAAGTCGTATCCAGCATGATCTTGAATAGCTTCATTAAAATAGTAGATCGCCGAACCGCCATCTCCCAAACTAACCATGTCGCCATCGGCTACTCCTAAGGCTTTACTGCTATCACCAAAAGATGACTTTCCCAGGGTGGTATCTGCTATATCTAACCAGCCTCTTGTAATGCTACATTGATTGCCCCATGATTGAATGATAGTGCTATCTTTATGAATGGCTGTACTGCCTGCTAAACCAGCCTGTGGAGCAAATTGTCCCCATGAGCCAAAAGACGCCAACATTAAACATGGAAGAATGAAGAATTTAGTCAAGGCTTTTAATGATTTTCTTGGTAAAGGTATGTTTGCCATCACTCATTTTTAAGAAATAAATTCCTTGTTGCAAATTATACGTAGTCAAGCTAGCTGATTGATTAGGGTTAATTTTTTCTTGTAAACATATGCGCCCTTGGATGTCGGATATAGCTATACTCACTTCATTAGACGTGTTGTTTTGGCATTGAATATATTGACTAAAAGGATTAGGATAAGTTTTTACATCAAGAAGTTGTTGGAAATCATCAGAGGATTCAACACCAGAAATCAGATTGTCTAAACAAAAATATGCAGGTGTTTTAATACCAAAAGAATTTGTATCGCTTGAATACATTTTAAAAGTCACACTATCAATGATGCCTAATCCGAATAGGCTGAAATAGGTCCAGTCTTTAATTATATAGTCATTTACATTGTTCGAATC
>JAGNOY010000293.1 GCA_017989935.1 Chitinophagaceae bacterium | reverse complement strand
CTTAATTTTAATTCGTCGAGTACGTTTTCCATATGTTGCAGGCAAATTTAAGGCTAACTATTCGAATCATCAGGACTATCTTATTTAACTTTTTTGGGTGGCAGACACGCTATCACTTATACTCCTCTCCCGAATCGGCTATGAAGCAGCATGTAAAATTTTATTTTGTGAAGCCTCTCGGGATGCGGGGTATACGTTCTATCGTTGCCACAGCATTCGTTTTCAAATAATAAAATTGTCTTGAAACTTTATTTCTTTCCTTTTTCGCACATCAGAAATATACTCGAACATAAGTCTGGATACTGCATGCCTAAAGCATAACAACCTTCAAGATATTCAGGAGAAATGATGTCTGTTTGTAATAATCTATCCCATTGAAAATTCGCTAGAGCCTTAAAAAAGATTCCGGATCTATGTACCACCTTAAATCCAGCCGCCACCGCATCACGCTCCAAAGTATCTAAACTATAGGTAATATGATGTCCATGAGCTTTTTCTGCTGGGGTTACAGCCGCATTATGTGTAATCAATCCCATTTTCACAGCAATTTGACGAGAAGGCGCATTGGCATTCGGACATACCAAAAAAAATCTGCCATCATCAGATAACCACTCATCATGAATTCGCTTAAGTACTGCAACAGGGTCATCGATGTGCTCTAAAACATGGGTCAGCACAATATTGTCGTATTTGTTGGGTAATGTAACTTCTTCAAACAAACCATGAATAAAATTGATATGAGCTGGTAAATCTTGTTTGGCAAGTTGTATAGCTTCATCAGATGCCTCTACACAGGTGATATCATCAAAATGGGGTAGGAATCGCTTAGTAAAATCGCCTTTAAAACTTCCAAGTTCGAGTAAATTTCCTTGCCTGAAAAAAGGCATAAATGATTTGAGCATAAAAGGATGCATCACATCAAAATCAAACCCATAGGCATATTTATGATCTGCGGTATCTTTTAATTCCTGATTATAATCTCTTGAAGTTGACATCAATATAAAGTTGAATGATAAATTAGTGTTTGCAAGATAAAGAATCTTTTTATTGTGCAAAGGTGAACTTCATAAAATAGGCGTCTTCATTTTCTTTGATCGCCTTAAAATTAAACTTGGCGTATAATCCCATAGCCTTACTATTTTCTTTATTGACTTCTAATTCAATTGAGGCAAATTGTTTCGATTCAAAGTATCGAACACAATTACTTAATAAACTTGAAGATAAGCCTTGTCCCATATAGGTAGGCAATACACTTACATTGGTAATAAAAGCAGTTTTGAATTCTTCATTCTTATAAGCCGCTATCAAACCTACTAAATTGTCTTGATGCCAAGCTTCGAATTTGGTGGCATACTGATACATCTTATGCGCATATTCTTCTATGTCAACACGCGATGATAATGGCGTGGTGAAGTAGGCATCACAGGCCTTTAGGTGAAGTATGATTTCGTCTATGCTCGCCGTATCGATTTTATACTCTATCATGATGTAGAAAATAATTGTCTTGATCTAATTCAGCTAATCCAAAACCATAACGTCCAAATTCATTTCCATTGTATAATAAGTAAACTTTTTCCTTCACTTGAAATATATGCGGATAACACATCATGTCTGAATCCCAACTTGATTCAGAAGTATCCATGCCTGACTCTTCATCAGCACGTATCCAATTTTCTAAGTCATCAGAATAGGCATAACCCAATCTGTATCCTTTGTTTTTATCAGTTCTAAATCCAATGGCTTCACGGTAACAGAAATACATGTGGTATCTGTTGTTGAACCAAATGACAGTTGGCAAAGCTTGACATTCATCCACATTTAATTTGTCGGCAATAATTTGTTTGCTATCTCTTTCCCAATTCATGCCATCTGTTGAAGTTGCATGCGCAATCTTGTATACTCTAGCTGGGGAAGGATCAATTTGATTGTCTATCCATCTTTCACCGAAAATATACCACATATGATACAACTTGTCATATCGACGAACAAATGAATCACCCACTAAAAAGGGCTCATGCAAAGAGGAGCTAAAAATAGGGCCTTCTCCCACTTTTGAAAAAGTTAAACCATCATCATAGCTAATAGCCAACCCAGTAGAAGTTTCAACCGACACGGAAACTCGTCGACTCCAGCCACATGTATAAGCCAAGATTCTATTTTCTTCTTTGACTAAATGAATGGGAAAAATGCCATGCTCGTCGAAAGTGCCTAGATTGCCTAATTCTATGGGCGAATGATCTGAAACTCGGAGTATATTTTTTAAGTCAAGATCCATTTCAATAAACGCAATGTGACTTAAAAATTTTCCACTGTGTTCGTCTTTTTGTCGTGTAGAAAAATAAATGCGTACGAAATTTTCAAATACAATTGTTTGAGGTGATTGTGCAAATTCTTTACAACCATTGGGTAGGGCATGATCTCGCGGATCGAAAATTTTTCCTTTCTTGTTCCATTTCATCATATTTCGAATTTGGGCTTGGCGAAGGTTGGTTTAGAAAGTACTAATGATCAAATTTAGTACAAAAGCTAATATAAAGTTCAAAAGTTCAGCCAATTACTAATGCCTTTTTTTGCATAAAAACTATTAGCCTTAGTTTTTTATTATTGAAATTTACAATTGTTTATTATAAATTATTTTTCTTATGGCCTTTAAAGGAATTGAAATGTCGTCTTCATGATTTTGAAGTATTATAATTGTTTTATCATTTTCAACGTGTCTTTCTATATAAGCCACGTAGCCAGGCCAACTACCTCCGTGCCTTGTCATTTTGCTGTAAATATCAAATTTTTCTATTTCCCATCCCTTAGCATATGAAGTTTTAGTTTTGTTGTTTAAAGTACCGACTTCAAAAATGGCTTTCATCCCTTCCTCAGAAAGAAGCTTATTCTTACATAAAGCTCTATCCCATTTTAATAAATCTGTCACTGTAGAATTTACTGTTCCATCACCAACAATTCCATCGAGCCAAATTACAAATTTGGTTTCTTCAAAGTTATCAGGTAAAATATATCCAGTTAAACTATCAGGGCTGATATAACCCAACGCATAATTTGCTATTTTCTTAGGGTTTAATCTGCGATTATACACAAATGTATTTTTCATTTTCAATGGTTTGAATATGAATTGATGTAAATAGTCTGCATAAGTCAAACCTGAAACATTTTCAATGATAGTAGCTAATAGTGCGTAACCAGTATTACTATATTCAAATTTATCATTAGGCTCGAATAAAACTTTGGGTTTGTAATTACTGAAGATAGCAACAAGGTCTTTGTTTGTGGCAATTTTTGATTTGTCAAACAAACTATCCATAACATTCATATAGTCAGGAAGTCCACTTGTATGATTAAGTAAATTTCGTATAGTTATGCCATTGTAATTTGAAACTTCAGGGATATATCTCTTGATTTCATGATCCAAGTTTAATTTCCCGTTTTCCATTAATATCATAATTGCCATTGCAGTAAACTGTTTTGAAACGGAGCCAGTTTCAAATACTGAATTTACTGTCAACTTCTCTTTTGTAGTTTCGTTAGCAAAACCAAAACTTTGGCTATAAAGTATTTCTCCCTTTTCTGCTACCAAAACATTTCCATTGAAGTCATGTGTCGAAAAGAGAACATTCATTAGACTGTCAATTTTCTGCACTTTATTTTGTCCATAAATAAACTGTACTAAGAACATGAAA
>JAGNOY010000292.1 GCA_017989935.1 Chitinophagaceae bacterium | reverse complement strand
CATCTCTGCGGCTACACAAAGAATCTACAATAGAGGCCATACCTTGATAGCCATAATTCAACAAGAAGGCATCATCCTTAGAAACAAATTCGGCTAATTGATTTTCTAATTTTTCGTGCAATACAGAATTGCCACTCATCATGCGCGCACCCATTGGCAAGGCTAGTCCATATTGTTGGGCAGCTTCGGCATCTGCTTTTCTCACTTCAGGATGATTGGCCAAGCCTAAATAATTGTTCAAGCTCCAAATCACTCTTTCTTTGCCTTGAAAGATCATACGATTGCTAATTTCACCTTCCAACCTAGGGAAGGCAAAATAACCGTGGGCTTGTTCCTGATATTGACCTAAAGATCCTTTGTTCTTACTAAATTTCTCAAATAAATCTGCCATATTACTTTTTATTTCTAATTGAATCCGCGCAAAAATAATCAATTAATAACGGTAAATTCATACAAATAAGTCCATTTTTGCAAATCAATTATAAATAAATGAGATATCTGCTTCTGTTTCTTTGCTTTTTAACCTTAAGCGTGTCGGCCAAGAAAAAAAATCAAGTACAACGACCTAAGTTGGTGGTAGGCATAGTATTGGATCAAATGAGGTACGATTTCTTGTATCGTTATGCTTCCAGATACTCAAATGATGGCTTTAATCGACTAGTTTCTCAAGGGAATTCTTGTGAAAACACCTTCATTTCTTATTTGCCTTCATACACGGGCCCTGGACATACTTGCATTTATACTGGCTCTGTACCTGCATTTCATGGCATTGCTAGCAATGATTGGATTGATAGACTCACAGGATTGCCTGTTTATTGTACAGCCGATAATCAGGCGACTGCCGTTGGAGGTACGGCCAAAGCAGGTAAAATGAGTCCTAAAAATTTGTGGAGCTCAACCATCACCGACGAATTAAGATTGGCTACGAATTTAAAATCAAAGGTGATAGCCATTTCTGTGAAAGATAGGGCATCTATTTTGCCTGGCGGACATACTGCAAATGCAGCCTATTGGATGGATGATAGCAATGGGGTATTTATGAGTAGCTCGCATTATATGCAAAGCCTACCTAATTGGGTGCAGGGTTTTAATGCCAAAGATTTAGCCAAACAATACATGAGTCAAGGTTGGAATACTTTGTATCCTGTAAACAGCTACGACCAAAGCACACAAGATGATAATAAATATGAAGGGAAGTTTGCAGGTGAAACAAGCACTAGCTTTCCACATAAGTTAAGCGGTTTAAGGGCAAGCGATATTAAAAAAACACCTTTTGGTAATACAATTGTATTTGATTTTGCAAAGGAAGCTATAGTGGCAGAAAAATTAGGTCAGACTGAGTCATGTGATTTTTTGGCATTGAGTTTTTCATCTCCCGATTATGTAGGCCATATGTTTGGTCCAAATTCTATAGAGATAGAAGACACTTATTTGCGCATTGATTTAGAAATAGCTAGTTTTTTGAAATACTTAGATGATAAAATTGGCTCTAAGAACTATACTATTTTTTTAACTGCAGATCATGGAGTGGCGCATAATCCTCAATTTTTGCTGGATCAAAAATTGCCAGGCGGATTTTTCTCGGGCTCTACCCTAAAAACAAGCTTGAACCAGCAGTTAGCGAAACAATTCAACACCGATAGTTTAATTCAGGATGTAGGCGAAAATTTTATTTGGCTCAATGATAAGCGCCTCGCTTCAAGCGGTTTAAATCGTCAGTTGATTATCGATGAAATTCTGCGCCTAGTTAGATCGCGTGATGATATTCAGTATGCGGTAGATATGAAAAACATTCAAACTTCATTTCTTCCTGAACCTATCAAAAGCATGGCAGTGAATGGCTATGTGCAAAACCGAAGTGGCGATATTTTGTTGCTCTTGAAGCCAGGATGGCTAGATGCTTATGCAAAAACGGGCACTACCCACGGTACTTGGAATCCTTATGATACGCATATTCCACTAGTTTGGTATGGTTGGGGCGTGCGTTCTGGTCAAACTATCAGGCATACACAAATGACTGATATTGCTGCTACCTTAGCGAGTTTGTTGCATATTCAAATGCCAAATGCATGTGTGGGACAGGCAATTGTAGAAGTAATAAAATAGTTCAGTTTAATAAGCGAGATATTTGGGCGTGCCCTTCGGCTCAATCGATCTTTGTTAATCAAATATGTAGGGTAGTCGAGCCTTCAGGTCGGGCTATTCACTGCAAGTCCTCTTCCGAATCGGCTATCAACAGTCAAGTTGTATGTAGTTTAGTAAAGCCTCTCGGAATCAGGGCTTTTCGTTACTATCCCTCACGCAAAAGCGCTAGCTAAGAAAACCGTTGTCTTAGTTTCCTAAATAATTTTTTAATAATTTGCTTCTAGACGTGCTTCTTAATTTGGTAATAGCCTTGTCTTTAATTTGTCTTACTCTTTCTCTTGTTAATCCAAATCTTTCGCCAATATCTTCAAGGCTCATCGGATGCTCAACGCCTATCCCGAAAAATAATTTTAATACATCTTTCTGACGTTCTGTTAAAGTGCTTAATGAACGATCTATTTCATCGCGCAATGATTCGTTATGCTCGAGTTCCATATCCGAACTAATAGAGTTGGGATTTCTTAAAACATCTAACAAAGTATTTTCTTCTCCATCTACAAAAGGCGCATCCACACTTACATGTCTGGCGGCTACACCTAAAGTTGTTTCTATTTCTTCAGTATTAATTTCTAGTAAAATGGCTAATTCTTCTGCAGAGGGTTCGCGTTGATATTCTTGCTCAAGCTGAGAGTAGGCTTTATTAATTTTGTTTGTAAGTCCTACTTTGTTGAGTGGCAAACGAACAATACGACTTTGTTCGGCTAAGGCTTGCAAAATTGATTGCCTAATCCACCAAACAGCATAAGAAATAAATTTAAATCCTCTGGTTTCATCAAAACGTTGAGCTGCTTTTATTAAGCCTAGGTTGCCTTCGTTGATCAAATCGCTGAGGGATAAACCTTGGTTTTGATATTGTTTAGCAACTGACACAACAAAACGTAGATTGGCTTTGGTTAATTTTTCTAGTGCCCTTTGGTCACCTTGTTTAATTTTTACGGCTAAGATTACTTCTTCTTCTGGGGTAATGAGATCAACTTTTCCAATTTCTTGTAGGTATTTTTCCAAGGACTGACTTTCACGATTTGTAATCGACTTCGTGATTTTGAGTTGGCGCATTGACATGGGTAAGGTAGAGTTTAATCGTTAATTAAATATTATTAATACGTTAAAAAATTAATTGAGTTTGAAAGTATCAAAATCAACTATAAGCAAATGTATTGTTAAAGTTGATACTGCCAAAAAATAATTTGTAAGAAAAATGACATTAAAAGTAAAATAATGAATAAATAATTTGGATGATTCATTTATTTTTATATTATTGTGTGATTAACAATATAGAAATCGCTTCAATGTCAAAAAAAGTAAAATATTCTTTAGAATTTTCCATACGCTGTTCTCCGATCATTTTGTTCGAATTTTTATCTACGCCCTCTGGACTTGGCGAATGGTTTGCTGATAAAGTCAACCAAAAAGAAAATAATTTTTTCTTCCATTGGAAAGAAAGTGTAGAAAAAGCTGAAATGATAGCAGCAGAAGAAAATGAGTATGTAGTGTACAAATGGGATTGGATGGATGAAGAGGAGTATTTTGAATTTAGAATAGAGAAGAGCCCTGTTACCA
>JAGNOY010000025.1 GCA_017989935.1 Chitinophagaceae bacterium | reverse complement strand
GTTCATGATGAATATACTTTTAAAGAACTTCTGACTGTGTTAGGGAAAAGAAAAGAACCTTTTTTACAAGGCTACTTTACTACAAGCACTCATATGCCTTATGATTTTGTTTCTACAGATAATTGGCAATCGACACCAGATGATGCAGAAAAAAAATATACTGAATCGGTACATTATACAGACTTGCATATGGGTAGGTTTTTTTCAGAAGCGAAAAAGCAGCCTTGGTATAAAAATACTTTATTTATTATTGTAGCAGATCACAGTCATAACACCATTAAGCAATGGGATATTTCTTCAGCCATGCGTCAACACATACCCTTGTTATTTCTTGGAGGTGCTTTAAAAGAAGAATGGCGTGGAAAAACATGGGATAAAATTGTGTCTCAATTAGATTTAAATTCAAGCATCTTACATCAGATGCATTTATCTTCATCAAGGTATCCATGGTCACGAAATATATTCAATCCATATACAAGTTCAAGTGCCTTTTATGTATTTTATGGGGGAGCTGGTTATATTAATGAAAAAGGTTTTGCCGCCTCACACCAAGAAAGTCAGCACATCATAGTTTCTGTTTTAAAGGATTCTAGCTTAAAAATACCTTACAATAATAAAGCTATGAGTTTTCAGCAATTAGTTTATGAAGATGTCAAGCACAGGAAGTAAAATTTATCTACTTTTTTTCAAGGCAATAATTCGAGCATAGCTTTCATTGATTCTACTTAAGGGTATTGCACCTTGCTGAACAAGTTTCTTAATTGTAGCATGAATATTTTCTGGACTGTAATTTGAAGCACCTTTAATGTTATTACTAAACATAACAATATCTACCCCCGCATTAATTGATAGTTTTAAACTTTTTTCTAAACCATAATAATTACTAATTGCATGCATTTGCATGTCATCCGTAATGATGACTCCTCCGAAATTCAAGTCTTTTCTTAATAAATTATCTACTATTTTTTTTGATAAAGAGGCTGGCAGCCCACTACTATCTAGATTACGATTGACGATATGTGCCATCATAATCATATCGGCCATACCTTCATTGATTAATGTTTTATAAGGATCTAGTTCTTCTTTTTTCCATTGCTTAGTGACATCAGTTAACCCTAAATGAGAATCACTTAAGCTATTGCCATGCCCTGGAAAATGTTTCAAGGCAGTTTTAATACCTATTTTGTGATGTTCTTCAATTGTCAAAGCAGCAAAATGCGTTATTTTTGAAGGAATAGAAGAATAACATCTGCCTCTTTTACCAAGTACAGGGTTATTGGGATTATATACATCTAATACAGGTGCATAATTTAAGTTAATGCCACAAGAGGCCAGGGTGCTTGCGATGGTCTTCCCTATTTTTCTTGTATACTGATCATTATCTATGAGTCCAACACTTTTGGCAGAAGGCATTGATTGAAATCCATATTTTGTTTTCAAACGGTTCACCTGCCCTCCTTCTTGATCAATTGAAATCAGCAAGGGGATTTTTGCAGCATCTTGCAATGCATCTGTCAATGCAAGTAATTTTTGTTGACTTTCATTAGGGCTTATATTGTATTCAAATAATAGAATTCCTCCGACAATTCCCTGTTGAACGTCTTTGATTATTTTAGATTCTTTTGTCACAGTATTACCTGACATACCCACCATAATCATCTGGCCAATTTTAATATCTAAGCTATCAATTTGGGCATACCCTATATGTAGACTTAAAATGCCTATTAGAAATAAGAACAATTTTTTCATTAGAAGCTTTTTAAGGAGATTATGGGCTCAGTCTTGAAATTTCCCATAATTCTTGTTTATTTTTTGAATACAAAATACGATCATGCAGTCGGCTAGCTCTACCCTGCCAAAACTCTATAGAGTTAGCCTCTACTTGGTAGCCTCCCCAATTCTGAGGCTTAGGCACAATGCCATTTTCAAACTTGACTGTGAATTGAGCGAATTTTTCGTCGAGGATTTCTCTATTGGCTAAGGTTTCGCTTTGATTCGAGGCCCAAGCACCAATTTGGCTTTCAACAGGTCTAGAGTTAAAATACTTTACAGACTCGGCCTCCAATATTCGACTTACCTGCCCTTCGATCCTTACTTGCCTTTGCAGTTCTTTCCAATAAAAAACCAATGCTACAGCAGCATTTTCATTCATCTGCTGTCCTTTATGACTATGATAATTAGAATAGAAAACGAATTGACTGTTCTCTAATCCTTTAAGCAATACAATTCTAGCGTGCGGCTTATTATTTGAATCAACGGAAGCTAAAGTCATCGCGTTTACATCCTCTATTTCTGCATCAACGGCTTCTTTAAACCATTTTTCAAATTGATCAAAGGGCGATTTTTTAACCTCAAATTCGCGAAGTGAAGCTAAGAGATATTCCGTTCTTATGTCGGATAACTTTGTTGGCATAATTTGATATAGAAATTCCTAAGAATTACCCCTTAAGATACTTACGCATTACATATACACAAGCAACAAACATAACCAGAACGTATATAATACATCCTGCATAACCAAACATATCACCTATTTCTTTAATAGAAAGTAAAACTGCCTTCATGTTGAATTTTTAAGATTGCAAATATAATAGAATTATCCTCTTTTTCTATGCCTGAATTTAAATACAAATCCTGCTTGTACAATTGACTTAGCATATCCAGCTTCCAAATAAATAGCAGTTCTGGTTAGAAAATAATATCTAATGCCAAATGTCATTTCTGCTGACACTGGAAAAGGTTGCTTGAATTGGGCATTAAAAGTAGTGTCCTCAGGTAAATAGGCTGTAAAATCTTTATGTTTAAAATAGTTATACCCAGCGCCACCACCGATATATACATCTAAGTCTTTATTCACAAACAAATGGTAATTAAATCTCAAGTTTGCTGACAAATCATGAAATTGTGTACCATAAGTAAAAGGTAAATCAATTCCTTTGTAAGCATCAAATTTCATTCTTTTCCAATCCGATTTATATAAAATATAAGACGCAGACAAGGCTACACTTAGTTTACGTGTAAGCCCATACTCTGCCTTCCACATAAAAGGTCCTATGCCCACGACCCTGAAATCAATTTCAGCTTTGTGATACTTAAATAGTTCTTTATCAAGTCGTGGCTGACCATACCCATAAGAGAAATGTAATTGCCCCTTTTCATGCGCCTTGATATCATAGTAATAATCCCAATGTGGAATAGAAAATAATTGCGCTTTTGTAGTGAATACATAGCTTGTCATGAAAACCAATATGAATAAAATCCTCTTCATGTGTTTTATTTTAAATAAGGGATTTATGAATAGCCCTACTTTATTTACGTTACAAAAACAAAGAAAAAACTGGATTTTAGCCAATTTTTTGCTTTAGCAAATGTAATGGGGAACAAATTAAGAAAAAACTATTTATAAAATGAAATTGAAGTTGAAATATTCTAATATAATTACAAAAAAATCTAAATTTCAATAACTCCAGCACCTTCTCTAAGAATTTCAGGCGGGTATAAACTGCAATCAACTATGGTAGAAGGAATTGAACCACCGTGGCCTCCATCAATCACAAATTCTACCACTGAGCCAAATTTTTCAAAAATAAGCTCCGGATCTGTCATAATTTCAATATCATCTAAAGGCAAAGAAGTGCTTAATAATGGCCTTCCAAGTTCTTTAAGTAACGCATGGCTAATTTTATGATCTGGCACTCTAATGCCAACAGTTTCTCTACGAGTACGCAATAGCTTGGGTACTTTTTTACTAGCAGCCAAAATAAAAGTGTAAGGCCCTGGCAAGTAACGTTTAATGAACCGATAAATTGGCGTATCAATGGCCTTTGCATATTCACTAAGGTGACTTAAATCTGAACACAAAAAAGACAATTGTGCCTTTTGAGGGTTAATTTGTTTGATTCTACAAATTCGTTCAATCGCCTCAGGATGTTCAATATCACAACCTATACCATATACGGTATCAGTAGGATAAATTATAACACCTCCTTTTTTAAGGCAATCAACAACTAGCCTTATTTTCCTTTCATCAGGATTTTGACAATTTATGTCTATTAACATGTTTGCAAAGATATTGTAATCAGAATTATTAACTTCGTCATTTCATGGATGTCAAAATAAAATTTAACAGAGAAGGGCTTTGGGTAATTATACTATGCCTAACCATTGCAAGTTTTCCTTGGCATGAAAGAATAAATTCTGTAGGTATTGGACTACTGGCTTTACATTGGCTAGTTGACTCAAATCTATTACTAAAAATAAAAAAAATCACTATCACCCTGCCTCTTCTCATCATGTGGGCTTTTTTTCTTTTTCATCTCATCGTACTACCGTTTAGCGATCATATTCCAGAAGGATTGCATAGTATTGAAGTTAAAATTTGCTTTTTTATACTTCCACTATTTTTTGCTTCCGAAAATTATTTCGACAAAAATAAAACCATCCTTTTTTTTAATGTGTTTTGCGCCTCAGCGTTTGTTTCTTTTATCTATGCATCAATCTATTCATCCGTTAATTTTGGCTATGCGGGGTTGCAAGAAGTATTTAAAAGAATGAATTTATCGGCAGCCATCATGCACCCCGGCTATTATTCAAATTATTTTGCATTTGGTTTTATTTATGTGACTTGGCTACTTATGACTAATTATTACCGTGGATATTTTTGGCGCGTTTTGCTATTTTTCATTAACCTTATTTTTTTTCTAGCTATCATATTCCTTTCATCGAAAACTATATTAATTTATGTTTTTCTCTTTTTCATTTATTTCGTCTGGTATTTATCAGGGAAAATAGAAAACCCATGGTTTCGCAGAATTGGTTTAATAGCTTTAATCTCAGCAACTATCATAATCTTCTTCTCCATTCCAAGTATAAATTATAGAATTCAAGAAACAATTGGAAATCTTAGTTTGCCTGAAAAGGATACGAAATTTTCAAATTCAACTGGCGCAAGAAAAGTGGCTTGGAAATTAGAGTGGGGGCTAATTGAGAAAAAGTGGATTACCGGATATGGTACCGGAGAAGCTAACCCATTGTTGCTTCAACAATTTAAAGAGTTTCATTTCGACGACTTAGTACTAAACAATATGCATACTCATAATCAAATCTTGCATACTTGGTTAGACTTAGGAATTCTTGGGCTCCTCATACTTTGTTTTTTAATCCTTTGTTGTTTATGGTATTTTTTTAAGGAGAAATCATTTTTAGGCATTTGGCTGATGCTTTTAATTATGGTAAATATTTGTACAGACGACATGTTTGAAATTCAAGCAGGTGCCGTCTTTTTACTTACCTTTTTGAATATCTTATTATTTCAAACACAAACAAACAACCAACCAAATAGGCAGCTAATTATTTAAATAGTGAACTTATAGCCCACCCCTCTAATACTTAAGAAATGCTTTGGATGTTTGGGTTCAGGTTCAAAGTACTTTCGAAAAGTTGTAATAAAATTATCGATAGTTCTAGTAGTGGGAAATACATTATAGCCCCAAACCATTTTAAGAATATATTCTCGTGTAATTACTTCATTTTTATTTTCAACAAGTAGTTTTAAGAATTGTAACTCCTTCTTAGTTAATAAACGCTTTTCACCAGAAATATCATAACATTCTTGAGCATGAAAATCTATTTTACAATTTCCAATTTCAAAATAAGATACTTCATCATTGGAATGTTCAATTTTATTATTCTTCTCAATTAATTTTTCAATTCTTAATAATAATTCTTCTAAATTAAATGGCTTGATCATATAATCATCTCCACCTTTTTTTAACCCCAACACCCTATCTGCACCTGTACTTTTTGCTGAAAGAAAGAGTATGGGGATTTTATCGTTCTGTAGGCGAATCATCTCGCAAACCGCCAATCCATCAATTTCTGGTATCATAATATCTAGCACGATACAATCAAAATATTCTTCCTTAAACACTTTAAGCGCTGCGGCACCTGTTTCTGCTGTGCTTACTTCATAACCTTCCATTTCTAAATTCAACTTCAACGCAACGCGTAAACTTTCTTCGTCTTCTACCAAAAGAATTTGACCTTTGTCTTTTTTCATATGAATCTGTTTTATAAAATGCTACCAACAATCAACTAGTTTACTTCTAAGAAAACCTGACCTCAAAAATAGAACCCTTTGGTTGATTGTTTTTCACAGTAATGTCATATTTATATAAACGAACAATTTTCTTTACAATAAAAAGGCCCAAACCAGTTCCCTTGGATGTCCTTGTATTCTCGTTTCCTATTCGATAGAATTTATCAAAAATTTTCTTTTTTTCTTCATCAGGAATTCCTATACCAAAATCTTTTACTTGTAAATAATAATTGCCCGACTGTTTACTAAGCGATACAATAATATCTTTAGAATCGCCAGAATATTTTCTTGCATTCTCCAGTAAATTGCTTATCACTAATTGCCACAAACTTTTATCTCCAGATACTTCTGCGCTTTTACAAGACAATTCTTCCAGAATATTCAAGTTAGGATAGCGCTCCTTTATTTGTACAATAATCTCATGAATCAAGCCAACCAATTCTACCTTTTCTGTATATAATGCTTGTTTCGAATCCTCTAACTGAGTTGCCATCAAAATATTATTACATAAATCATTTAACCTGTTTGTTTCCTGTACAGAAGACTTCACTAATTTCAATTTAATCTCTTCATCTAGCTTATGCTTTTCTAAGGTTTGCATGTTCAACTTAATTCCGGCAATGGGTGTTTTCAATTCATGCGTAATACTCAACATAAAATTTTGCTGAAGTTTATTCAACTTTTGTTGACGATAGTAGGAATAATAAACGATCCCTGCAGATAAAATTATAATTAAAATAAAGGTTGAACCTTCACCCAAATATTGTTTAGTTCTTCTAATTTTTTTATCCCTTGCCTTGTGCAATTCCATAGAAATTAATCTGCTTTGCTGTTGATTATATAACAAATTAATTTTCTCTTGCTCAAGAGCATAAATCAATTTACTTTGTTTATTTAAACTATATCCCCAAAAAAAAATGGCCGCAATCACATAAAAAAACAATAAGGTATAAGCTATGGTAAATTTCATCTTGCTGAAAAATCAAATTTAACATGTTCTAATGACAAGAAAATATTTTTTTATAACCAACCATTCCCATTGAAATTTTAGTTGAACACATTTTATCACAAATGATTCTTTTTGACATAGTATTAAACCATTTGCGCAGATAGCCAAAACCTACACATGACGATTAAATTTGAAAGGAATCATTCACTTTCAAAATTAGGAGAATTCAACAGATCTATTTACATTTGCGCCACAGGCCGATTTGATTATTGTTCAGCCTGATTAAAAACTGAACTAATACTCTTCTTCATTTACAGATTATTGTAATGCCGTTTGTAGTATCAGTTCTTTAAAAAAGATACTATGCAAACAATAGAACAACAGCTTCAACACAGAATTTTAATTATCGATGGTGCAATGGGTACCATGATTCAGCGCTACAAGCTTCAAGAAAATGATTATAGAGGAGAAAGATTTAAAGATTGGCACAAAGATGTTAAAGGAAATAATGATTTACTTTCAATAACTAGACCGGATATCATTGAGGAAATTCATGCCCAATATCTCGAATCGGGAGCCGACATTATTGAAACAAATACTTTTAGTAGTACGTCAATTGCTCAAGCCGACTATGACATGCAATCGTTAGCTTACGAAATGAATGTTGCCTCTGCCCAGTGTGCTAGAAGAGCAGCAGATAAATACACGCAAATGCAGCCTAACAAACCAAGATTTGTTGCTGGTGCGATAGGTCCATTAAACAAAACTTTATCCCTATCTCCAGATGTAAATAACCCTGGCTTTAGAGCAGTAACATTCGATCAAGTTGTTGAGGCCTATACAGAACAAATAAAAGGCTTAGTTGATGGTGGTGTAGATATTATACTTATCGAAACCATCTTTGACACCTTGAATGCAAAAGCAGCCATCTACGCCGTAAAACAATATTTTTCATCTAACGAAATTCCTGAACTTCCTATCATGATCTCAGGCACCATAACCGATGCCAGTGGCAGAACATTGAGTGGCCAAACTCTTGAATCATTTTATATTTCTGTCATGCATGCAAACCCATTAAGCATAGGACTTAATTGTGCCTTAGGTGCTCGTGAAATGAGACAACACATTGAGGAACTTAATCAAATTGCTGCTTGTTATGTTTCAGCTTATCCTAATGCTGGATTACCCAATGCCTTCGGAGAATATGACGAAAAACCTCAAGACACAGCAACCATTATTAAAGAATGGGCTACCAATGGATGGTTAAATATCGTAGGTGGATGTTGTGGTACAACCCCAGATCATATCAAAGCCATTGCCCAAAGTGTAGAGGGTATTTCACCAAGAGTATTGCCTACACTACTTGAAAATCTTATTAATTAAATCACTCGTTGAATAACCATGAATATAGAAAACAGCATCCCTCCTTTTCTTAGACTCTCTGGACTCGAACCACTTGTTGTAAGACCAGAAAGCAATTTTATCAATATTGGTGAAAGAACGAATGTCACTGGCAGTAAAATGTTTGCCAGACTAATTCTCGAAGACAAATATGAAGAAGCCTTACAAGTAGCTCGTCAACAAGTTGAAAATGGCGCGCAAATCATCGACGTAAATATGGACGACGCCTTGCTTGATGGAGATAAAGCCATGACTACCTTTTTAAATCTCATTCAATCAGAACCTGATATCGCCAAAATCCCTATCATGATTGATTCTTCGAAATTTGAAATCATTCATGCAGGACTAAAATGCGTACAAGGAAAATGTATAGTCAATTCAATTTCTTTGAAAGAAGGCGAATCAAAATTCATTGAACAAGCCCGAATATGCCAACATTTTGGCGCTGCTGTAATTGTCATGGCATTTGACGAAAATGGCCAAGCAGATACCAAAGAAAGAAAAGTGACTATTTGCCAAAGAGCTTATAAGATTCTAGTTGATGTACTTCGCTTTAAACCTCAGGATATCATATTTGATCCTAACATTTTTGCAGTAGCTACAGGGTTAGAAGAACATAATAATTACGCAGTCGATTTTATTGAAGCCACTCGTGAGATCAAAGAAAAAATGCCGCTCACCAAAGTAAGTGGTGGTGTAAGCAATTTATCTTTCTCTTTTAGAGGCAATGAGCATGTGAGAGAAGCCATGCATAGTGTATTTTTATATCACGCCATCAAAGCAGGTATGGATATGGGTATTGTGAATGCAGGCCAATTAGCTGTATACGACGAAATTGAACCCGTCTTAAAAAGCCTTTGCGAAGATGTAATTCTAAATCATCACAATGAACATAATGAAGCCACAGAGAAGCTTATTCAAATGGCAGAAACAGTTAAAGCTAAGGGCAAGGTTCAAATCAAAGACGAAACATGGCGATTAGAGTCTGTTGAAAAACGATTAGCCCATGCACTCGTGAATGGAATCACCGAATTTATTGAAGCTGATACTGAAGAAGCCCGTTTGAATTATGATAGACCCTTACATGTAATCGAAGGTCCTTTAATGGATGGCATGAATATCGTTGGAGATCTTTTTGGTAGCGGCAAAATGTTTCTTCCACAAGTTGTAAAAAGCGCTCGTGTTATGAAAAAGGCGGTAGCTGTATTAACACCTTATATCGAACAAGAAAAAGAAGACCGCAAGCAAATGCATTTAAAAGCAGGCACCACAAATGAAGAAGCCCAAGGGAATGCTAAAATTCTTCTCGCCACCGTTAAAGGCGACGTGCATGATATTGGTAAAAATATTGTGGGTGTAGTGTTAGGTTGCAACGGATACGATATAATTGATTTAGGTGTGATGGTGCCCGCAGATAAAATTCTAAGCGAAGCAAAAAAACACCAAGTAGATGTTATAGGATTAAGTGGCCTTATTACGCCTTCCCTAGACGAAATGGTGCATATTGCCCATGAAATGAAACGCCAAGAATTTAATATCCCTTTGCTAATCGGCGGAGCCACTACAAGCAGAATGCATACAGCTGTAAAAATTGCAGAAAATTATAACCAAGGTGTGATTCATGTTTTAGATGCATCAAGAAGTGTAACGGTGGTAAGTGATTTATTAGGAGAACAAAAACAACCACTTCTGACTAAAATTAATACTGAATATACTCAATTAAGAGAAGATTTTAATAATAAAAGAAATATTAAAAAATACCTTACCCTTGACCAAGCAAGGAAAAATAAATTCCAAATAGATTGGACAACCTTTGAAGCCAAAATACCCAAACAAATTGGAACAACCACCATACATAATTATTCATTAAAAGAAATTTCAAATTATATCGATTGGACTCCTTTCTTTATTACCTGGGAAATGCATGGCAAATTTCCAGCCATACTTCAAGATGAAGTAATCGGCATCGAAGCCACCAAACTTTATGAAGATGCAAATCAATTACTCAATCAAATTATCGAAGAAAATTGGCTGCAAGCAGAAGCCGTCTTTGGTATTTGGCCAGCTCAAAAACAAGGGGACGATGATATACAAATTCATCATGACAACCAAACTACCACTATCCACTTCATCAGACAACAAATACAAAAAGCCGCAGGTCAACCTAACCTATGCTTAGCAGATTTTATTGCACCAAACGGCGATTTTATTGGAGCATTTGCCGTTACTATTAAAGGCATCGAAACTCATTTAGCTAAATTCGAACAAGATCACGACGACTATCATAAAATTATGCTCCAAGCGCTTGCAGACAGATTAGCCGAAGCTTTCACTGAATGCTTGCATAAAAAAATTCGTACAAATTACTGGGGTTACAACGAACATGAAAATTTAGCGAATGAGGAACTTATTCGAGAGGCATATTCAGGCATCCGTCCAGCTCCAGGATACCCAGCTTGTCCAGACCATACCGAAAAAAGAACTTTGTTTTCACTCCTCAATACGGAGAAAGAAATAGGCATTACCCTCACCGAATCTTTAGCCATGTATCCTGCATCTTCAGTTTGCGGTTGGATTTTCGCTCATCCTGAAAGTAAATATTTTGGTACAGGAAAAATATCTCAAGATCAATTACAAGATTATGCCGAAAGAAAAAGCATGCCCTTGGAAGAAGCAACAAAATGGCTGAGGCCAATTCTTGACTAGTCTCCTTGGCTTCCATAATTTCAATTGAACCAAAATCAACACCAAGAACTTCACATAATTTTATCTTATTTGTTCAGCACTTAAGGACTAATTTAGCCTGCCTTAATGCAATTTTTCATGACCTTTAAGAAAATAATTTTACTACTGAGTACATGTTGCACTTTGCTATTGGCCTATGTTGCTATCACGGCGCAAAAAAGAACTCATGAAAATATAGACAAACGAATTATTGATTATACTATTGATCCCGCTATTTCAAATCTAGCTTTTTACTGGAAAGATAATAAAGGAAGTATCCTTCATAATATCGCCTCATTAAAAACTTTTATTGAAAGCCATCATGAACAACTTTTATTTGCCATGAATGGTGGTATGTTTTTGAACGATTATTCTCCTCAAGGTTTGTACATCGAAAACTATCAAACTTTAAAACAATTAGACACCACTAGCGGACAAGGCAATTTTTATCTGAAACCTAATGGAGTCTTCTACCTAAACAAAAACAACAAAGCCAACATTTGCACAGTCACTGATTTTAATCCAAGCAAAAACGTAAAATTTGCTACGCAATCTGGACCTATGCTTGTTATTAATAGTCAATTGCACAAAGCCTTTAAACAAGGTTCTGAAAATGTACATATTAGAAATGGCGTAGGCATTTTGCCCTCAGGCAAACTTATTTTTGCGATCTCAAAAGTGCCCGTAAATTTTTACGACTTTGCTACCTACTTCAAACAAGCTGGATGTACACAAGCACTCTATCTCGACGGATTTGTTTCTCGAATGTATTTACCCGAAAAAAAAGTGATGATGCCCGAAGGAAATTTTGGCGTTATGATTGCTGTGACAAAAAAAAATAATTAAATGAACTTCTTACTTTAACAACAAAAAAATTACCATGGACAAATACTTATTAAAACCCTTGAATGAAGATGACGCCCAAACCTTCTTTGATTTAATTGAAAATAACAGACCTCGTCTCGAAGCTTTTTTTTCAGGAACAGTAGCCAAAACTAAAACCTTTGACGATACCTCAAATTACTTGAAAGAAATTATTGAAAAACAAATTCAAAAAACCTACTTAGCCTTCTTTGTGATTGATTCCGAATCTCAAAAAATCATAGGATTTATGGATGCTAAAAATATAGATTGGAATTTACCTAAGGCCGAATTAGGCTGCTTCATAGATAAAAATTTTGCCAACCAAGGCATTGCTGCAGAACCTTTCTCAGCCTTTATTCATCATCTTTTTAGTACCTATCATTTTACTAAATTGTTTCTACGTACCCATGAATCAAATGAGGCAGCAAAAGCTTTAGCCATCAAAACAGGTTTTATTCAAGAAGGCGTCTTACGATCTGATTACAAATCTTTGAATGGAGAATTTCTAGACTTAATTTACTTTGGAATTCTCCATCACGAATTTAAAAAATGGCATAACAAAAATTAATCGAAAATCTACAATCCAAAAATCCAATTTGCGTTCTTTTTTCATCAGTATAATACAGATCTTGTTGCTTAAAATATCTTCCAATGCCTACACCCATCGAATGTTCCAATCGAATTCTTTTTGTACATGAATACACCTGACTCAAACCCAATCCAATTCGGTATGCCTCTCCTGTAAAATCTCTACCATTTTTAGTTCGAAATGATAGCCAATCACTCGACCAATTTTTCTCTTCCTGAAAAATTCTCCTTTCAATCCATCCGCCATACACCATGCCTCTAAATTGATATCGCTTCCCCTTGCTTTCTTTAATCACGCCATAATAATCCAGTAGCAAAGTGCGAAATGTATAATAAGGTCGATTCGTTTCCTTCTGCCAAAAAGTATTTCCCCAACTAGCTTGTATACCTAGCGCCATATTTTTAGTCAACTTATATTCCGCCCCTATAGATGGTCGAGCAAACACCCAATTCAATACATTCGATTTTAGATACAAGTGTTGCCCTATCACATTCGACGTGGTGAATACTATAAAAAAAATAATTAAACATGATTTAATTTTCATCTATCAAATTTACTCTGTTATAATTTTTTGGGTGGCGGACAGGCTTTTCGCTGCAAGTCCTCTCACGCCAGAGCGCGTGATGCGGGCTTTCCGCTACAATCCTTGCCACAAATTCTAGTTCAAATATTATTCATCAAACTGATATTAAATTTCTATACACACATTTTTTGCTTCTGTAAAAAAGCGCAAAGCTTCCCATCCACCTTCTCGTCCAACTCCACTATTCTTTACGCCACCAAAAGGCGTTCTTAAATCGCGTAACAACCAACAATTAATCCATACAATACCCGCATTGATTTTCATCGCCATACGAGTTGCCTTTGAAATATCTTGAGTCCACACAGTTGAAGCTAATCCATAATCGCAAGCATTTGCTAATTCAAGTGCATGTTGTTCGTTGTCGAATGGTTGTAAGGTAACTACGGGTCCAAAAATTTCTTCCATGTTAGTTTTGCATTGTGGACCTAAGTTTTCAATGACTGTAGGTTCTATAAAATATCCATTGGCACATCTTCCTTCAGGCCTCACAGCTTGTCCTCCACACAAAATTGTACCTCCTTCTGATTTAGCTAATTCAATACAAGCTAATACTTTTTCATAATGCAATTTACTGACTACGGCACCTTGCTTTGAATTGGCTTCCATCGGATCTCCGACACTTA
>JAGNOY010000291.1 GCA_017989935.1 Chitinophagaceae bacterium | reverse complement strand
CAAATACGGATAATTGGTTTTATCAGTATGACGAAATGCGAAACATGGCTTATGACACTATTCCTATATTGCATTCAGACACAATTTTTAATAGAGCAACTTCATTAATTCAAAATGATACAATACCTATTGGATTTCTTGACTCAAGATTTAATTATTTAAAACCAGACGCATTGACAACAAACACCTACTTCAATTTCGACACAATAAACAATCTATTAAGTGATGTAACAGGTGCTCCATCACCCTATTTGGAAAACAGAATTTTTACAGTATCGCCTCTAACAAACAGTTCTGCGTTTCTAACCGTCATTTTCCGATTTGATCCACAATTTTACTTCAACGATGCTACAAGCATTTCCGAATTTACGAATGGAGCAATTCTCAAAGTCGACTTTGGAGATGGAAATGGATATCAAACTATTAATTACTTCGGTGGAGTGCAATCGTTTACAATAAACTATCCATCGGCAGGTACATATTACATTAAATCAATGGTGTATATAACCGGTCGAACAAGAACTTCATTTGCCGAATTTTTAGTAGGTGGAAATACAATAACATCCAATATCAAAATTACCAATGTAGATGGAATCAAAGTGAATGTTTATCCCAACGGTTGTAATCCAAATCCATACAACAAGGTAGTTATTTACTTGGAAGGAATAGACCCGCTCGAACAAAGAAACGCCGACCAGATTTATTCTGAAATGATACAATCTGAAGAAGTAGCTCAACTACGAAATCATGGATATACCTTTGTAGTGGTTAATTGGAAGAATAGTATGGATGATATAAGCGATAATGCGCATCGCGTTGTAGAACTTTTAAACTATCTTAAATGTCAAGCTGACGACCCACTACCGTACGTACTAATAGGTGAAAGCATGGGAGGTTTAGTTGGAAAGTACGCACTACTATATATGGAGAGCAATCAATATCAGAATGACCCGGCACCCGACTGTGCTAAATTACGGCTAATGCACAACACCAGATTATTCATTTCTTTAGATGTGCCTCATCAAGGTGCTAACATACCCATAGGTGTTCAACACTTTTATAGAGACGCTACCAATTTATTCTGTTTAAATAATATGTTAGGTAAAGCACGGCTTGCAAGCCACAATTTATTTCTAGATTCAAAAGCGGCTAAGCAAATGCTAATTTATCATGAGAGCACAAGAAATAGTAAAGGCGAGTATACATCACACACATTTAGGGATCAATTATTAGACGATTTTACTAATATGGGTAGTTATCCAAGATTCTGCAAAAATGTAACTATGGTAAATGGTTCAATGGGTGGTGTTCGACAAGCAAATATTTTTAATAACCCTCGCCCAGACAATGATTTAATGTTGAACATAACAGGAAAAATAGAATTAACCATCTTAGGTAAAAAACTTAAAGTTTTTGAAAATGCTATTCGCATTTATACAAATCCTAATGGAAATGGAAATGTTTATAATTCTACGGCTGGGACACTCAATTACAAAATAAAATTGAAATGGTTCGGTGTTAAAATTGTATCTACATACACAAACTTACATAATAACATAAAGGATGTTAAAAATGTCCTCCCATATTGCACCAATGCTGCAAGCATCTTTGCTACAGGAGTCGAAATGCGAGGAAATTTACCCAACAAAATCGCATTTTTCTTAGCGCAGTCTTTTGGCCTAATAAGTGTATCACCAGGTAATTATCAGTTTAGCCATTCTGTTGGAATCCCATGGGTAGGTACTACAGGCTTCGGCATTGATGCCACATCAAACGGTTTTTCATTTGGATTTATCCCAACCAAATCAGCTATGGATTTTACCTCAAACTCAACCATACTCAACGAAAATCTCATACCTTTTTCTAATTCTGCTCTCGATTACTTACTCGATAATCAAGCCTTTGATTTAATTATAGGTAATGATACTTCTGACAATACGAATTTCACAATCTTCAATAATCGTGATCATCTGCACATGAGGAATGATCAGATCGACACTTTTCTAATTTGCAATAATCCCATTTTAGGTTCGCACATTGTAAACAGAGAAATCGGTGACGACACCATTCGCATCGACAATGCAATACTAAACCGTAATGCTACCTATGAATCCGAAACAAATACAAGAGTAAATACTTTCGACCATTTTATGTATAGCTATCAAGGTGCTCTAAATGTGCCTTTGTCAAGAATTTATTCACGCCACAATCCTTTCCAATACGAAGTACCCAACCCAGGTTCTTATTCTGCTAAGTTTCGCAGTGGAGGCTCAAATATCATATCCTTCATGAACGGAACTTTTCAACACCAAATAGTGCCAATGGCAAATTGCTGTATAGACTATGGTTTAAGACAACCTATCCCCACACCAGAGCCAACATTGCAAACCTCAAGCTATTTGCAAGTGTATCCAAACCCAGCTTCAAACAGAATATCATTATCATATTATTTTACAACAAAAGGAGATATTCAAATAAGAATAACAGATATAACAGGAAAGTCCATTTACAAGACTAATGTACCTAATGCGCAAAATAATATAAGTAATACTACGCCAATTGACCTATTTCAATTCCATCTCACACCAAGTATTTACTTAATAGAAGTTTCTAACGGAACAGAACGATTATTTAGTAAATTTGTTAAACATTAAAAACATTATCATGAGAATAGTCATAACAATAATAATGCTTTTTGGTATTATCAGTATTACTTCTTGTAGAAAAAATCCACCCAAAACTAAAACGCACAAAGGTAAATTTAGGATTTTCAAAACATGTGGAGTTCCTCTTGCCAACAAACCAATCCGCTTATATCTTTCTGCTGAAGGTTACAAATTCAAGCAAATTGCAGAGGTTTGGACAGATAGCTTAGGCTATGCAGAAGTAGAGCATTACTATGCCAATCAAGGTATAATAACTATGGACATTTATCTTTCAACGGTTTCGGGTACAAGATCTCGAATAGGCGACTATGGTTTTAATTGGTATCAATATAAAGAGTATGAAATGGAAGTAGTTGTATTTGCCAATGGCAGTCAAATACCAATTCAATTGAATGATTATAATAGTTATACATCAACTGATACCATTCACTATAAGGTATTAGCTAATAAAGGTGATACGTCAGACATAAGATGGAGATATAAAGTAGGTCCATTTCAATCCTCTTTCATAGATACATTGACTTTTCCAAATTATGGACTTTCTACGGTGCTAAATAGCTCAAGCTATCTTTACTTTTTTGAAATGCCAGTTCAATTTAATACAATAATTTATGGAAATTCAATCGAGGAATGCCTCGATTATCAAAACACAGGCAAGTACTTTAATTTTCAACAACCAGGTTGCGGTGTAGTTGATACTATCCTATTTGATAAGTAGCCCCCTCATCCTCTTCAAACAAAAGCACGAAATCTATTAACAATATCTCGTGCTTTTGTTTATTTAACACTAACCAATTTACCTTTTGCACAAAGCAAATATGCTATTATCGCACTACAAATTTATTTTCACACATAATTCATTACATTAAACACAATTATTATATGTCATTACACAAATTCAATATTTTTTAACCCAATTTAATTTTCAATATTCCACAAAGCCATTTAATTTTAACACAAAAAATATTTTTAACAAAAATCTAAAATTTTTAACAATGGCATCAAATTCAGAAAAAACCTTTGGCTCACGTCTATTCAACG
>JAGNOY010000024.1 GCA_017989935.1 Chitinophagaceae bacterium | reverse complement strand
ATACCCAAGTCAATCAAATTCCGCTTAAATTTTCTTCCAATATCAAACCAGGTCATGGTCAACTTATAGATGTAGAATTCAATGCAAATCATGCATACTTAAATAACAATCAACATCAAGCCTTAACGCGTGCTTCTTTGTTTATAGCTTACCAGAAATTGAAATTATTTAGGCATTTATCTATAAAAACAACTTTACAAAAAGAATTTAGCAACTTGTTTGAATTGCCACTTACCACTGGCTTAGTACTGAATTACGATTTCAAAAAACAGTTGCAATTTTATGTTACGATGCATAATGCCTATAGGATGCCTACATTGAATGAACTATATTATTTTCCCGGAGGCAACATTTCTCTTAAACCAGAAAAAAGTCGAAATATAGAAGGTGGCTTGCTAAGTAATGTAACTCACTTTAGATATAATTTACATAGCAACTTAAGTGGATATGCCAGAAAAGTAAAAGACTGGATTACTTGGTATGGCAACGCTATTTTAACGCCACACAATATACAAGAAGTAAGAAACTATGGCATAGAATATAGCCTTGATTTTCGATATCAACCTTTTAAAATCCGAGATACAAATACTCATGATCTAGAAATAATTGTTGCAGATAGAACTTCTCACGCAAAAGCCAATGCAACTTCATTTAATGCAGGCATCTTATATTCATATAATATTTCTACCACCACAAGTTCAGCCATCCCCAACGACTATTCAATAGGCAAACAAATTCCATATGTCCCCAGATACCAATTCAAATTGAATCTAGGATTTAATTACAAAGCTTTCGACATACAACTCATTCATACATATACAGGTTATAGATTTGTAACCACTGATGAGAGTCAATTTCTGAAACCTTATCAAACAACAAATCTCCTAAGCTCAATAAATCTTCATACCAAAGGACAACTAATCAAATTGACAGGTCAAGTAAATAATTTATTAAATAATCAATATGAAAGCATTGTTGGCAGAACCATGCCAGGTAGATACTTCACACTAGGTCTTACCTGGCAATATCAACATGAGTCTTTATAAAAATTCTCTAAAATCTTTTCTTCGATTCAGTTTTAAATCTTGCAATACACTTGACTTTACATTCAAAGAAAAATTATAACTTCTTCTATAACCAAATGGAATTAGATTCAAACGCATTTCCCAACAATGCAAATCTCTATAAATATCAAATGAGGTAAAACTGATTTGCTTAGCTATAAAATCATAACCACTTACCACACCAATTTTCCACTTTGGAGTTAAATTCACTTCACCAGAAAAATTAAGATCTTGTCCAACCGTAAGCGTATCTTTTTGCGACTTCACAAGAAATGATTTTCGAAGAGTTACATTATAATTGATTTGTAATAACCAAGGAATATTGAAATCAGCATAATTCAAATAATTCCCCAATGATTGCTTTTGATCATTATTAGCCTGCGTTGCGGGCGTGTTCTGTTTCTTGAAGGGCAAACTTGCACCTATTGCCAAACCAGCTTGTTCAAAACGAAGTAATCGACCATTGGCAATATGTTGCATGACTGGACTTCTTGCGCCACTTATTTTATTAATCGAATAGGGACTATAAGACATAGAACCTGATAAATTTACAGTTTCGAATAAGGTTGTTCTGTAATTGATCGCTACATTGCTCCATCTAAATGAATCAACAGCCAAATTATAAAAGCTAGAGATATTTAAGCCATCGATCAAATTAATTTTACGAACTTGATTGGTGGTATCTTTTCTGTTTCTTGCTTTAAGTTGAAGCGTATTCCCTAAGCTAAATCCAATTCCACCAACTTTGCCATCAGGCGGACCTCCAAATAATGCACCATCAAAATAGGACAATCTGCTTCTATTATAATTTTTATCTGTGAAGGTATTATAATAATAATTGAAAATTCCTTTTCCAAAATCAGGTCTGTAATTTAAACTAATATTTGGGGTAAGCACATGTCTTACACCTCTAATCACGCCTTTTTTAAATAATTTAATCCCATAAATTCTTGTTGATGCAGAGGCAGTAAGTCCGAAATCTCTGGCAGTAAAAAAACCATTCTTTGCGTTAGTATCTAGTTTGCCTTCATTAAAGTTATAATATTTAAAAGCTTTTTGTGTGTACCAATATTCATTATAGCTTGCAGCAAAAGTGGCGTTTACAAACTTTAAGACATTATAGGTTGCACTGATGGGAATTGAGTGTTTGATCCCGTTTTGAAAATCAGTCCATTTTAATTTTGAAAAACTAAAACTAGAATCATAGAAATCTATTCGATTCAATGCTGAAACTTGATAACTGGCTCCAATTTTTTCATACCATCTTGGTTTTATAATATCTTTTCTAAATTGAAAAGGAAAAATTTGATTGATAGAGAAATTAAGTTCGGGCAAAGTAACTTGCACCAATCGAGTGCTGGTATTTTGTGTATGTCTTAGCGCTGCAGAAAAATTATATGGCTTTCCCTTCCAGCTTTTCGAATAAGAAATATTGGATGAGAGTGAATTTTGCAGATAGGTATTTACATCATATGAATTATTTCGTTGAAACTTACTACTCCCTAAATTCACATTCGCCGAAAAACTTGAACCAGGCATCACATTTGGATTGATTACATGACTCCATCGCAGAAAAAAAGTTTTATCACTTTGATTGCCTGCCTCATAAGTTTCACCCACTTTAGTATAAGCATATTCAAAACTAAAATTTCCATTAAACCGATATCTATAATTATAACTTGATACCAAGCTTGTTCGCCATGAGCCTAAAGCATAAATATCGGCAATTGCTAAAAGATCCACATGATCATTTAATGCAAAATAATAACCCCCTTCACGAAGTCCAAAACCAAGTTGTTCACTCATATCATAGGTAGGCAATTTAAATCCACTGCGCTGCCCCTTCTTTAAAGGAAATAAGCCAAAAGGCAAATACAATGGCGTTGGAATATCTTCAATAACTAAATTAGCCGAACCGCTCACAGCCACTTTGTTTGGTATAATTCTTATTTTTCTGGCAGCAATACCAAAATGAGGATGAGGATCGTTGCATGTAGTATAAATATTTCGATACCCATTGATACTATTATCGTTATTTCGTTTTACTTGCTGACTTAAAATAAAACCCTCTCCATACTGCGAATAAGCATTTTCTACTAAAGCTCTTTTAGATTTGAAATTATAAAATAAAGAAGAAAATGTTGAAGTTTCCTCGCCTTGAGCTATTCTAGATTTAGTGGAATCTTCAATGCTATGCAAGCTATCAATTTGCAAGGCTGTTAATCTACTCGAATCTTGTTCGTACTGAATATAATCTGAATTTACTTTAATGTCTTCATAACTAATTTCGGCCTCTGCATGTAGATAGAGTTGCTTATTTTTTGCATCATATACAATAGAATCCTTAGACTTATAATTTACTGGCGACTCTAATTTATCCTTTGAAATTTTCACGCTTGAGCTAGTACTATCTTTTACAACGGACAGACTATCATTAACCTCAGCATTAATTTTGGGTTGATTTGTAGGCGTTTGAGCACTTGTTAACAAATTCAAAAATAGCAGACAAATAACCAAAATAGGATGAGATTTTATTCCTTTCAAAGTGAAAATTGGATTATTTTTACGCGGCTGCGGCATGAGTCGCAACAAAAGTAAGGAAACAATTTTAGCCAACTATCACAATTCGGTTAAAAGAAATCTAACGAAACGACTATGAAATTAAAAACTAATTTTTTATATTCTATTTTTTGCTCAATCTTACTGTTGACTTTGATGGTTTATAGTAACGAAACCATGGCAAAAAAGAAACTTGGTAAAATAATATTAGATGCTGGACATGGCGGTAAAGATGGTGGTTGCCATGGCATGTATTCAAATGAGAAAGATATTACTTTGAGTGTTTGCAAAAAGGTGGGCAAAATGATACAAGATTCTTTTAGAAATGATGTAAAAGTTGCCTACACCAGAACCACAGATGAACTTGCAGGCGGAGATTTTCTTAGCATTAGCCAATCCTTACTTTATAGAACAGACTTTGCCAACAAAGAAAAAGGAGATCTGTTTGTTTCTATTCATGTGAATTCCACCCCTAAAAGAAACTCCGCAGTGAAAGGAACTTTAGTTTTAGTTTGCGGGCCTACCCGAATTGAAGAAAAAGAAGGTGCCATTGGTGAAAATACTAAAAATTTAGATGGAAATGAAGAAGGTATCTTAGACCCAAACGATCCTGCCACCGCTATTATCATCGCCCAATATTCACAAGCATTTCTCACAAAAAGTATTGTGTTTGGTACTAAGATCAATGAAGAATTTGAAAACCAAGGCCGTAAAACCGAAGGTGTGCGTCAGCAAAGTTTACAGGTATTAGCTAGTAGTGCCATGCCAGGTGTGCTAGTTGAAATTGGATATTTAAACAATACTGAAGAAGAAAATTATTTAAATTCCGAAGAGGGCCAAAACGAAGTGGCATTAGCAGTTTTTAAAGGCATTAAATTTTACAAACAAGAAACAGAAAAAACTTCTGTTGAAGTTAAATTAGAAAATTAAACAAGCAAACTTATTTTAAGAATTCGCTTACAAAATCATCATGAATTTCAAAATCTCTAAAGAAATAAAAATCGCCCTATTAGGAATTATAGCTATTTTACTGTTTGTATTTGGCTATAATTATTTAAAAGGCAATGGGGTATTTTCATCATCAAATATAATAGTGTCTGAATATGATAATGTGTTAGGACTCACCCCTTCAAGCTATGTGCAAATTCAAGGCCTTAATGTTGGCTCAGTGAAAAGTATTGAAATGTCTAAAACACATCCTGGGAAAATTTTAGTTACCATGTCAATCAACGACGACTTAAAAATACCGGCAGACTCTAAGGTAAAAATTATTTCACTTGATTTATTAGGCACGAAAGCTGTGAATATCGAACAAGGTGTATCAAAAAATATTATCCAAGAAAATCAATTACTGCAGGGCGATGTTGAAGCTGGCACTATCGATGCCTTAGGAGCTTCAGCCACACCAGCCATTGACCAAGCTAAAATTACTTTAGCCTCCTTAGATCAAACTGTGAAAAGTATCAATAATATTTTAGATGTAAATTCTCAAAATAATTTAAAAAATACTTTGAGTAACCTAAATAAAACGATGGTTGATTTCAGTCAGTTTGCTAATGAGTTAAATGGACAACGAGCAAAAATTTCACAACTACTCGATCATTTAAACTCATTTTCAAGCAATCTTGACAAAAACAATAATACCATCACCAAAGTATTAAATAACGCTGAAACAACCACAGCCAACCTTAAACAAGTAGATTTTCAAGGAACTATTAATGAATTAAAAAAAGCAATGGATGGTTTACAATTTACCTTAAACAAGGTAAATAATGGTAGTGGTAGCATGGCTTTGTTATTGAATGATGACAAACTATATAAGAATTTAAAAAACACCTTATCAACAGCCAATAATTTATTATATGACATCAATTCAAGACCATCTAGATATATCAATGTGGCCATTTTTGGCAAGAAAAATAAAAACGATTGTCCTCCCCAAGAAGCGCCAAATTCAAAAGACTAATTAGTCCACTATCACAAATACCCTATCCCCTATTTTGTTTAAGCAAGCACTATTTTTCTTATTTCTGATTCTCACCTGCAATGAATTGTATGCGCAAGTTGGTAGCTTAGATTCAAGTAGGCTCAAATTAATCAAAATTGTACACGCAGATAGTGCCATCATCATCAAAGAAGAAGGAAAAAATTTCAATAAATTAATGGGTGCGGTCAGTGTTGAACACGACGGTGTAATCATGACCTGTGATAGCGCCTACTTTTTTCTAGAAAATAATTTTATCGAAGCATTTAGTCATGTACAGGTTAGTAAAGCCAATGGGTCTAGTGCAGTTGCTGATTATATGAAGTATACTGGAAATAATAACACAGCTTACCTGAAAGGTGGCGTACAGATTATAGACGGTGGTAATACTTTAATTACAGACGAACTGACATATAATATTCGCACCAAAATTGGAAAATACTATCATGGTGGAACAATTCAAACAGAAGAAACAACTATAAGTAGTGAAGAAGGAAATTATAACGGCTATTCACAACAAACTTATTTCAAGAAAGATGTTGTGGTCAATAGTGAAAAATATAATATTCAATCTAAAGAACTTACATACAACATTAAAACAAAAGTTGTACGCTTATTAGACCAATCGACTGTAGTTACAGAAAATAGCACCATTCAAACAAAAAAAGGGCAATATGATTCGAAAAGTGGTAATGCCGTTTTTGAGAGTAGAACTACAATAGAAAACGAAGACCAAATCATTATCGGAAATAAAATAACCTATTATGATAAAAATGGTTATGCTAAAGCTGTGGGTGATGTAGTTGTGTATGATATCAATAACGAAAGTCAATTGAATGCTGATGTTGCTGAATATAACAAATTAAGTGGTTACGGTAAAGCCACTGGGCATGTAGTGATCGTACAAGATGGGGGCAAAACCATTTTAAGAGCAAAAGAAACAACTTATAATAAAAAAACTGGTTATGCTAGGGCAGATGGACAAGTTTCAGTGATTGATACTTTAGAAAAAAGTAAATTACTTAGTGGCACCTTAGAATTTAATGAGAACTCCGGCTTTATGATGGCTACAAAAAATCCGAAGTTTATAACGCTTGCAGATAAAGATAGTTTGTTTATGCGCGCTGATACTTTAATTTCTTTGCGGGCATCACATATCAATCTACTTGACAAAAAAGAAATATACGCTAGCGACAAAAAAACAAAAACTTGGATATATAATTTACTCGAAGCCGACTCTACATTTAAATCTGATAATAAAGAAGAAAAGAAAATATTAATTGCGAATCATCATGTGCGTATTTTTTCAGATTCAATGCAAGCTGTGTGTGATAGCTTACATTATTCTCAGGTAGATTCTAATTTTAAATTGTTCAAAGCACCTGTAATGTGGAGCAAAAATCAACAGTCAGTTGCCGATACTATTTTTTTACAAACTTCAAATAACAAACTCTCTGAGGTCAATTTGATTCAATCGGCTATGTTAATTTCAGAAACAGGGCAAGTAGCGATGTATGATCAGGTTGCCGGAAACTATGTGAACGCTTTTTTTATAGACAATGAAATCGACAAAGTAAAAGTTGATCAAAATGCAGAAAGTCTGTATTATGCCAAAGACGACGATGGTGCTTATATTGGCATGAATAAAGCGGAAAGTTCCAAGATGGATGTATTTTTTAAAGACAAAGAATTAGATCATATTGTGATGTTAGAAAATCCAAAAGGTGTGTTTTATCCTATCGACCAATTAACTGAACAAAATAAATTCCTCACTTCTTTTAAACTGTATACAGAAAGAAAACCGACATCGAAAGAAGACATTTTACTTGACGAAAAATAATAATCAGACACCAAAGCATGGTTGCGTGAGGGATAGTAGCGAAAAGCCCGCAGCACGCGCTCTGGCGTGGGAGGACTTGCAGCGAATAGCCCGCCCCTTGTATCGTTCCCAAAAACGATACAAGGGACACGCCCAACATATTCAAATTATACTTCTGTATGAATAGTTAATATTCGAATCCTCTTTTTAGAAACTTACAGCCATAGAACAAGTCATAAAATAATTTTTTCGAGAAGGATGATGAGTGCTTTCAAATATTTTGTCTTTGCTATGTAAGGCTCGCCCTTCAATACGGATGACGGCATTTTCAGTAGGCAAATAATCTACATTCAATGAATAACCCAGTGTTTGAAATCCGTTGGAAGTAGAAGTTTGAATTATAACACCATGCTGATCAGCATAATACTCTCCTCTAGCCGCGATACGAATTTTATTTGTACATGAATATCGCGCAATCAACAACGGTGAATACCAATAGTGAAAATGGCTACTACCTTTGCTTTGTTGTTGGATGCCTACATCAAGCCCTAAAATACATCCGACCTTATTATTGAATAAAAATTGCGCATACAGATTATTGAAAAATCTCCATTTTGCTAAAGTATCTGCTTGTTCATTTCCAATATAAGTACTCCAATTGAATGTGGACTTCTCATCAGGTTTGTAAGTAAATTGGGTACCAAATGCAGGGGTTTGATTACCCGGATTGCGTTGTATTTTTTGCCATCCATTGAGATACATGGCAGCCAAATAAACTTTTTCGGTAGAAGATGTATAAGCTAACTTTAATCCTGCTTCGTAATAAGGTGAATTCTCTGCTAAAACACTTCTTGTAAGCACCCAACAATCTTTAGAAATCGCACTTTCAAAACCAATATGAGAAGGCATAATACCTGCATCTATCCACACATTATGTCGTGCAGATAACTTCAATCCTACATTGGCTTCAAACACATTCTTCAACAATCCTTGTTCTGTTGCCAAATTGTATTGGGCATAAGTTCCACTCATCAATCCCAAATTTGCCCGAAGTTTGTTTGTATTATAACTCGCTTTTAATAACCCCAGATTCAAATTTACTTCGTTATGTCTATTGTGACTATAAAAGAAAGAAGGCCTTTCGTGATGGTTTGGTTTGGCAAAATCGTAGCTGTAATAAATTTCAACATAACCAGACAAAGTAACTGATTTAGTTCTGTTACTATCCTGAGCTTGGCTTAATAAAGACAAGGATAAAAAAACAAAGAATAAAAAATATTTTGTTTGAATTTGCTGCATGTCTCTATTGTCTATTAATTATGGATTCAAATTCACATCTATTCTATTTGAAGTAAATATTTTCTTCAAGATCAAAACAATCACGGTAATCATCACAGCACCAGTAAATGCCATAAACATATCTTTTTGTGCATCCCAAATATCGCCTTGAGTACCTAAATAGGCTATGCCTTGTTCTGGAAAAAACACATCAGCCACAGCCCATTCAATTAATTCATATAAACAACTAAAAGACAAGGTGATTTCAATAGGTAACAACCACCCTACCCAATTTGGAAATTGCATTTTGTTTAAAAAGAAATCACGCATAGGATAAGCCAACATAAAGCCAAAACTAAAATGCACAATTCGGTCATAATGATTGCGTTGAAAATGAAAAGTGTCTTTCATCCAATACCCAAAAGGGTTTTCGGCATAGGTATACATGGCGCCATAAATATGCAAACTCAAATACACAAAAATAAAGGTGTAGGTCAAATCACTAAATGTAAACTTCTTATAGGTTAAAGCCATGATACTTAAAAAAATAACGACCAAGGTATTTTCCATGATCCAATTCTTAATATCGGTTGTTCCAACTAAGGTCGATAACCAAAAAATCAAGAACGCAATAATGAAACTTATTAATAAATAATTCTGTTTAAAAGGCGTTCGAGTTGGACTTGAAGTTGTTGTATAATTCATAAAATAATTTGACTCAAGATAAAATTAATTTTGATAATATGAAGCTGATAAAATAATAAAGACGAACCCTTGGATTCGTCTTTATGTATAGTATGTTCAGAAATTATTTAGTCAAACTAGCACGAATAATATTCAAAGCCCCACCAGCCTTAAACCAACTAATTTGTTGATCATTATACGTGTGGTTCACTTGTATGGTTTCGCTGTTACCATCTTTATGATTTAATACTAATTGAAGTTTTTTTCCAGGGGCCATGGTTAACAAGCCTTCAATATCTAAAGTATCATCTTCAAGAATTTTATCGTAGTCGGCTTTATTATCGAATGTCAAAGCTAACATCCCTTGCTTCTTTAAATTCGTTTCATGAATACGTGCAAATGATTTTACCAAGACCGCTCTCACTCCAAGATGACGAGGCTCCATAGCAGCATGTTCACGTGATGAACCTTCGCCATAATTTTCATCCCCTACAACGATACTACCAATTCCTTGGGCTTTATAAGCTCTTTGTGTATCTGGCACAGCCCCATATTCGCCAGTCAATTGGTTCTTAACTAAGTTTGTTTTTTCATTAAAGAAATTCACGGCACCAATCAACATATTATTGCTGATATTATCTAAATGACCACGGAACTTTAACCAAGGACCCGCCATTGAAATATGATCGGTGGTGCATTTACCTTTAGCTTTGATCAATAATTTCAAACCATTCAAATCCTTCCCTTCCCAAGCTGTAAACGGATCTAATAATTGTAATCTTTTACTTTCAGCACTTACTTTCACTTGAACTGCAGCTCCATCTTCTGCAGGTGCTTGATAACCCGCATCTTCAACAGCAAATCCTCTTGATGGTAATTCATCACCCGTTGGCGCATCTAATTTCACCGACTCTCCTTGCTCATTAATCAATGAATCTGTTAGCGGATTAAATCCTAAATCACCGGCAATGGCTAAGGCAGTTACAATTTCAGGACTAGCTACAAAGGCAAATGTGTTTGGATTGCCATCAGCACGTTTAGCAAAATTTCTGTTGAAAGAATGCACGATGGTATTTTTTTCTTGCTTTTCTGCGCCCATTCTATCCCACATGCCTATACAAGGACCGCAAGCATTTGCAAACACTTTGGCGCCAATTCCTTCAAAAATATCTAAGAACCCATCACGTTCGATGGTATATCTAATTTGTTCACTACCCGGGCTGATCGTAAATTCAGCTTTACTTTTCAAGCCTTTTTCTTTCACTTGTTTAGCCAAACTTACAGCACGAGAAATATCTTCATAGCTTGAGTTCGTGCAACTTCCAATTAATCCGACTTCAATTTTCGAAGGCCAACCATTAGCAGCCATTACCTCTTTCATTTTTGAAATTGGGGTAGCTAAATCGGGTGTAAATGGCCCATTTAAATGTGGCTCTAAAGTTGATAAATCAATTTCAATCACTTCATCAAAATAGGTCGAAGGATCAGCATACACTTCCTTATCTCCTGTAAGATGCTCTCTGATCGCATTCGCCGCTTTAGCAACATCTGCACGACCTGTGGCTTGTAAATATCTAGCCATACTATCGTCGTAACCAAAGGTCGAAGTAGTTGCGCCAATTTCAGCACCCATGTTACAAATGGTGCCTTTACCTGTACAACTCAAACTTTCAGCCCCTTCTCCAAAATATTCTACGATAGCGTTAGTTCCTCCTTTCACGGTTAATATTCCAGCCACCTTCAAAATAATATCTTTAGGCGCAGTCCAACCATTTAACTTCCCAGTTAGTTTAATGCCGATTAATTTCGGCATCATCAATTCCCAAGGCAAGCCCGCCATCACATCGCAAGCATCAGCACCACCAACGCCAATGGCCACCATACCTAAGCCTCCAGCATTAACCGTGTGACTATCAGTTCCTATCATCATCCCCCCAGGGAAGGCATAATTTTCCAGCACAATTTGATGTATGATTCCAGCACCAGGTTTCCAAAATCCTATGCCATATTTATTTGAAACCGATGATAAAAAATCAAATACTTCTTTACTTTCTTGATTGGCAAATTCTAAATCTTCCTTGCTGCCATTTTTAGCAACAATCAAATGATCGCAATGCACTGTAGAAGGCACTGCAGCCTGAGGTCTTCCTGCTTGCATAAATTGCAACAAAGCCATTTGAGCTGTCGCATCTTGCATGGCTACACGATCAGGATTAAAATCTACATAAGAATTGAGTCTTGGAAAATCTTTCATTTCCATACCCGAATCCAGATGGGTATATAATATTTTTTCAGCCAAGGTTAAGGGTCGGCCTAAAAGTTTTCGTGCAGCTTCCACTTTAGTAGGAAATAAGCTGTACACCTTTTTAATCATTTCGATATCAAATGCCATAAGAATTTATTTTTAAAGTGAAGGGTAAATCAGTCATGAATTTCAACATCCATTGGGGTATTTTCAAACTCAATTCCTTTTTTTACCGCCACGCGAAGGTAATTCATCGAACCTAAAAAATCAATCTGAATTGTTACGAAAATTGAATTTCTACATTATTTAACGCCTATTCTTTTGAATGCATTTGGGCGGCGAACAGGCTTTCCGCGGCAAGTCCTCCCACGTGAGGCACGTGGTGCGGGCTTTCTGCTGCAATCCTTGCCGCAACGGCTAGTCAACCTCATACAAAAGTATCCACACACAAATTCTATTATACTGGAAATTTTATTCCTATTTTTACAGCTAAATATATGAGATACAGATGAACGGAGCGTCGCAAATCCGCTTAATAAAGTTTTGCAGCTGGTCCCAACATTTGCTTATCCTATGTTTGATATGCTTATCTCAGTTAATCCAAGCACAAGATAGTTTAAAACTTTATCGAAGTAGCTTTGGTACTTGTGAAGACTTCATCAGGAAAGGCAAAATGGATAAGGCTATCACTTGCTATGAAGAATTAAGTCTTCAATTTCCTCAGCAAATCAAAAACTATATCCGACTGGCAGAAATCAATTATTCGAAAAAGGATAAAATTAAAACCCTGTTTTATGCCAACAAAGCTGCCGATATCAATGCCCAAGAAGCTTTTGCCCCATTGACTTACTTGGCCATCAAAATGAATGAACAACAAGACGATGATTTGGCCATCAAAATCATGAATCGTTTATCTGTATCAAACTTAGATAGTGCGTCAAAAGCGAAAGCAGCACAACATAAATTAAATTTCACTTTAAGATCCTATGCCGATAAAACACCTGTGGCTGGCATTAGTTTAAAAAACCTTGGAGACAGCATCAATACTGTTGAGAATGAATATCTGCCTTCTATCAGCCTTGATGGTCAAACGATGGTTTTTACAAGAAATGTAGGAGGTAATGAGGATTTTTTTATCGCTCAAAAAGATTCTAATGGCAAATGGCTGAAAGCAAAAAACATTGGCTATCCACCCAATACAGGCTTACCTGACGGAGCCGCTATGTTGAGTGCTGATGGCAATTATTTGTTTTATTCGCGATGCGATTTAAGAAGCCCCAATGGCATAGAGCGCGGTGGTTGTGATTTAGCATTTAGCTACAGAGAAAATGACACATGGAGCTCGCCCCAATATTTCGGACTCACTATCAATACCACTGGCTATGAAGGGCAACCTTGCTTGAGTAGCAACAACCAAGATCTGTATTTTGTGAGTAATAGAGACGGCGGTTTTGGTGGACAGGATATATGGGTGTCACATTTTATTCATAATTATTGGAGTGCTCCAGAAAATTTAGGTCCTGCAATTAATACACCTAAAGATGAAAGTTCGCCCTTTATTCATCCAGATAATGAAACTTTATATTTCAGTAGTGATGGACATCCTGGTATTGGCAAAACAGATTTATTTGTTAGTAGGAAAAATAGCAATGGAACTTGGAAAAAGCCTTTAAATCTTGGTGCGCCCATTAATACTGAAAATCATGATGGTTCTATTATTGTCAATGCAAAAGGCAGCATAGGTTATTGTGCATCCGATAGAAGCCATGGTAAAGGCGGATTGGATATTTACTCTTTCGAATTGCACCCCGCCATTAAGCCAAATGCCACCTTATGTATCAAAGGATTTGTTCAAGACAAATTTTATAAAAAAAATATTCGAAACCTACCCATAGAATTTACTGATCTAAGTACCCACAAAATCATCGGCACTGAAAAAAGCAATACAGGTGATGGCAGTTTTACACAAGCCTTACAAATCGGCAAATCCTATTTAGTACATATCGAAGAAGAAGGTTACAGACCTTACTACAAAATAATACATTTAAATAACCAAGAACTTGCAGATAATATTGCCTTCAATTTCAAATTAAAACAACCCGGATTGATTGACACTTTGTTTAGATGTACACTTCATATGGATAGTACACATTTTCGTTTAGATGATTCATCAATGCAAACAATAGATTCAATAATAAATAAGTGGCCT
>JAGNOY010000290.1 GCA_017989935.1 Chitinophagaceae bacterium | reverse complement strand
TTAATCAAACAGTGGCACGTTTAATAGGGGCCATTGCTAAACCTGATAAAATACAATTTGTTTCTGGCTTACCTAAAACACGAAGTGGTAAAATAATGCGTAGGATTCTACGTAAGATTGCAGAAGGAGATACTGAAAACCTAGGTGATATTTCTACCTTGCTCGATCCAAATGTGGTGGAAGAAATCAAACAAGGAAAATTGTAAAACAGATGGCATATTGAATAGCGCTTCAAATTAACCTATTGGTTTAGGAAGCAACTTCATATCACATGAGCATATGCATTCACTATTTTTTTATAGTATCCGCTGATAAAGAGTCTGCCGAAGCTTCTTTTTTCTCTAGTTGCTGCTTCTCTAATTTTTCTTGCTGCCTTTTCTCGCGCTTTGCACGTTGAATATCATCATATCGAAGAAACTGTTCATTGGTTAATACTTTTCTATATTGCTGATCTCTTTTCTTATAAATTTGAATGGCGCCTTGTTTAGAAAATTCTTTATCTTTTTGTGCATCATACAGCGAATCAAATTGATTTGAAACAACCAGATTTATCAGATAAATTTTTTCTTCTTGAATGGCATCAAGCTTAATTTCTCTAACCATTTCATCTGTGTAAAATCGAGCCCTTTCTTCTGGGCTTCTTTTTTTATGCCCTTGTCCATAAGTCAAATACACACATACCAATCCCCCTAGTAATCCAATTACTTTTTTCATATGCTATTATTTAAAAATCTTGATGGGGGAGACTCAAAAGAAGCATCTAGAAATACGCCTCTTTGCATAAAACTTAGGATAAGCCCTAAGGAAAAACTTCCCTCTTAATTGTATAAGAGGGAAGCCTACTTAAATTTAACTGCCCATAAGGCCTTTTAATAAATCCATTACACCGCCGCCACCTTGGCCTTGTTGTTGATTTTGTTGCGCACCGCCAGCTACTTTGCTAATGATACCAGTAAGATCTTCCAATCCTACTTGTCCATCTTGGTTTGAATCTAATCCACCATTCGTTAATGATTTAAGAATTCCGCCAAAATCTATGCCGCCACCTTGAGGTTGTGCTTGGGCTTGTTGCAATCCTGGCAAATGAACACCACCGCCTTGCATAGAGTTTCCGCCTGTTAATGCACCAATAATACCATTAATATCAAATCCATTATCAGAAGGATCATTTGTTTTACTGACTAATTTTCCTAAAACTGAAGGGATTATCGAAGCTGCAATACTCGTAGCTGCAGGACTATCTATCCCAAATTTTTTCATCAATCCGCCTACTAAATTATTTACCATACCACCTACAATTGGATTGTTAGAAGATACCTGACTCTGACCAGTAAACATCCCTAACACATCTTTTAATCCACCGTTGGCTAAGGCTCCTTGTAAACCACTGAATATAGTGTCAGTAGCCATACCTACAGCATGATTGTTGTGCTCATTAGGAATAGCAGGGTTATTAATAATCTCTTGTTGAGATTCATTTTGAATGAGGTTAAATAGTTGCTCTAACATGATTTTTTTTTTAAATGAAGCGTAAATGTATGAACTAACTTGAATTTCAATGTTAAAAAGAGGACTAACTTGACTAAAATTCAGTTATTTCTATATTGAAATGCCAATCAATAACCGATTTTATTTCCCTGTATAATTTTGAGGCGTAATTTTTTTCAATTCTTTCCTAACTTTATCAGTAATCTCTAAACTGTCTATAAATTGATGAACAGACAATTTATTCAGTTGTCCTACACCCCTTGTAAATGCTTTTAATGCTTCATAGGGCTTAGGAAATTTTTCTCTGCGCAAAATTGTTTGAATGGCCTCAGCAACCACTGCCCAATTTTGCTCCAAATCTTCATGTATCTTTTCAGGATGAACAATTAATTTGTTGATTCCTTTTTCCATAGATTTCAGGGCGAGTATGGTATGCGCAAAAGGAACTCCAATATTTCTCATGACTGTTGAATCTGTCAAATCGCGCTGCAACCTCGAAATTGGTAGCTTGGCAGACAAGTGTTCAAATAAGGCATTAGCTATTCCTAAATTTCCTTCAGCATTTTCAAAATCTATGGGATTCACTTTATGTGGCATTGCCGAACTTCCCACTTCGTTTACATTCACTTGCTGCTTAAAGTAATCCATAGAAATATAGGCCCACATATCTTTACAAAAATCAAGACATATTGTATTAATTCTTTTCATGGCATCAAAATGCGCTGCTAATGAATCGTAATGTTCTATTTGAGTCGTGAATTGCATCCGTTTAAGCCCTAAAGTTTTATTCACAAAGTTGTTCGCAAATTTCTTCCAATCAGTTGCAGGATAGGCTACATAATGCGCATTAAAATTGCCTGTAGCCCCACCAAACTTGGCTGCAAAAGGAATAATTTTAAACATATTCAATTGGTTCTCTATTCTTTCTACAAAAACCATCATTTCCTTGCCTAAAATCGTTGGTGACGCAGGCTGTCCATGTGTTTTAGCTAACATCGAAATCTTTGACCATGATGTAGACATTGCTTTCAAATGGGCAAGCAATTTCTCAATGGCAGGCAAATAGGTCAATTGAATGGCGTCCTTCCACAATAAAGGAACAGCAGTATTATTAATGTCTTGAGAAGTCAATCCAAAATGTATCCATTCAGACAAACCTGTAAGTTTCAAGGGAACCAATTTTTCTTTTAAAAAATATTCTACAGCTTTCACATCATGATTCGTCACTTTTTCAATATCCTTGATTTGTTGTGCATCCTCCAGACTAAATTCGGTCACAATTTTTCGCAATGCTTTTATAGCCGTAGGTTTTAGAACCAAAAAGCCAGCATCAGCCAAAGCAATAAAATACTCAACTTCTACATGCACCCTGTAACGAATTAAGGCATACTCCGAAAAATAAGCCGATAATGAAGAAAGTTGAGAACTGTATCGTCCATCTATTGGAGAAACCGCTTGTAATGCGTGATTGAGCGCCATGAAAAATATTTAAAGTGCAAAGTTAATCATTGCAGTCTGTTGAGCATATATTTGCAGCTGATTATGCAAAAAAAGATTCGTGTAGGGGCAGTAAGTTATTTGAATACAAAACCATTGATTTACGGATTTGAACAAGGTATGATGGCCGATCAAATTGAATTGACACTTGATTACCCATCCGCGCTTGCTTCTATGATGCAAAAAAACAAACTGGATATTGCATTATTGCCTGTTGCTTCTATTCATAATATCATCGACGCCAAAGTATTCAGTGATTTTTGTATTGCTTCAGATAAAGAAGTGGCCTCAGTTTGTTTATTTAGTCATGTCCCCATCGAAGAAATTCAAGAGGTTTATTTAGATTATCAATCCAAAACAAGTGTGGCCCTTTTTCGAATTCTTATTCGCGATTATTGGCATATTCGTCCGATGTTGTTAGAAGCAGATGAACAGTATATCGACAACATTAAAGGCAAAACAGCAGGAATTATCATTGGAGATAGAGCGTTGCTTCAACGGAAAAAATTTCCTTTCGTATACGATTTAGCCGAAGCTTGGCAATCGCATACTCAACTCCCTTTTGTGTTTGCAACTTGGGTTACGAACAAAGCATTAGATAAAAAGTTTATCACAGAATTCAATGCGGCCAATGCATTCGGATTAGCGCATCTTGATCAGCTTATACAAACCAATCAACAAAGTAATATTGATTTGCAAACCTATTACCATCATAATATTGCCTATCATTTCAACA
>JAGNOY010000289.1 GCA_017989935.1 Chitinophagaceae bacterium | reverse complement strand
AAAAAAAAACATCCATAAAAATGGATGTTTTTCTTATACGATACAAATTTAATACTAGTACACCCACATATCATGTTCTCTATTAAAGATTTTCTCTTTAATTTCCTCTCCTTCATTTAGGATATCGATGTTCTTCTTAACATTACGAATATCTTCTTGTAAAGGGTTGTTGATGGTAGATTTGAGTAAGAAACTACTAAACAATCTCTTTTCAAAAAAATCATCCCAAGTAATTCTGTACACATCATTCTCTGGATTATAAACTTCATACTTTGCATTACTAGCTCTAATGTCTGGATAGTATAACCAAAACAAAGGAACGGCAGGACGAGGACTTCCATCCGCATTTTTCTTCTCCATATAAGGAGCCATACCAATAATACGCACCACCATTCTACCTAAATTCTTATCAAAAATCCAATCTTCTTTTAATCTGAATTTTGTAATTTGATCTGGGTCAAACGATTTGTTGATAATTTTAATAGAAAAGGTTCCATCTTCATTCTCGATTTCAATAGTATCGGGAGGAGGAATTAATTTCGACATTACATCATCTAAGGTCAATGGTGTTGAAAAACGCTCATCAGTAAATGCTGTTACTTGTCCCTGCTTTATGGCGTGCAACAAAATCTCAATATACATACCACCACCGCTTTCTTCATCACCCGGATATCTAAATGGATAGTTTTGTTTTTGGCGAGTGTCTATTTCACGCCACACTCTTTTCTTCCATAGAACATCTGCTTCACGAATAGGTTGCCAAGGTGTAACATAATTATTATGTTCCACTTTATCGATGGCTCCATCTCTTCTTAGTGAAGGTTTCCATCCATTGCCTACAATTTCAGCGGTACCACCAGCAACGTTAGGATCAACATTAACACCGGCAGGGGGTGGAACACCCGGTTGCGCAAAAACGTTTGCACTGAATAAAACTGCTATTGCAAATGCCGACTTAAGTTTATTTATATTTTTCATATCTTGAATAATAATTGTATTAAGAATTAATAATAAAGTTTATGTTACCGATAGATCTTGTGGTATTATCGGGTCCTCTTGCTTTAATATTTTCAATGAATAATCTATCACCTGGTTTCAATGATTCAATAATATCTTTCACATCAGATTCTACTTGAGGCCCTGAAAGATATTTATTTCTTGCGGATGCTTCCTTAGGATCTCCTCTTTTAGGTTGGTAAAACAAATCAAATGAAGTCACTTCAAATTTCGCATCAAAATCAAAATTATCTAAGGGAGCGAAAACTGCTAACTGTGCTTTAACCGCATTAGCAGCAATAGCCCCACCTCTACTTTTAGCAACCGTTGGATACGGATCAGGAATACGTTTTACACGATACTCGTACGTTCCAAATGATTTTGTAGAACCATCACCTAATTTACCAGTCAAGGTAATTTTCGCCTTTGAACCATTTGGCCCTGGTGTGGTTACCATAAATTTATTAACGCCCTCTGCTTTTGTCAACGTACATCCTTCAGCAGCATAGGTAATATTACTCGCTGCTATACCAGAAGCTGAGAAGGTAATAGGATTGTCAACACCGATATAGAATACATTCATCTTATCAAGAGATATAGTTGCTTGTGCCTCACCAATCATGTACGTTGCCTTTCCCGTGTAATTTTTAGTGGTATTCTCGTTCGGATCCGTATAGGACGCTGAAACATTAAGCGTTTGCTCGCCCTTTCCGTTTGCGACAGTTGTAAAAGTGGCAATACCATCTTTTACTGCTAAATTTTGACCATTAACGCGAATCGACAAATTGTTTGAGGTTTTGTTATAGGCCCCTAGCATAACCTGTGCAGTGTACTTTTCACCTGGCAATAGATACGAGTTTGGAGCAGAAACAAGAATTGCGTAATCCTTAAATACAGGAACCTGACGACGTCTTTCGCCAAATGCCTTAGCCCACAATTCATCCAACACAATTGATTCAGAAATTTTCACATCATTAATATATTTATCCATGATGGTTACAGCACCTACTGATGGAACCATATGAAAATTACTAAAACTCCAATCTTTACCTGGGTTTTCTTTTGATTCTTCCACTTCAAAATTTAACGGCAACTTTTTTGCTAATTCGGCATTTGAACCAGAAAGGCTCAAATTTTCATCAGCAGGAACCATAGCAGAAATATCAGCTTTGTACTTTGTAAGCGCAGCGAGCATTTTCGCACCATTTCCTTCGTCAATCATTATTGCGGTTGCAGCATCCAAATCGTCCTGTCGTAATATCTGTCCAGGAATTTGAGGATCCATACCACCGGAACGAGTAATAATTGTTGCCTTATACGCTTCTAATTCAGCAGCCATAGCCTTTCTTTTCTCCATCACCTGCTCAGCGTAGGCTAAAAACTGCTTCACTTTAGCATATTTTACCGGGTCGGCAATTATTTTAGGATCTTCTAAGGCTATTTTGAAATTTTCTATAGTGGCATCATTCTTTTCAGTAATATTTTTACTGGATTGATTAATACTTTTATCCACTATCTTAAAAGCATTTAATATCTCACTTGATACATTCATGGCCAACAATGCTGTTAGTACCAGATACATCAGGTTAATCATCAACTGCCTAGGTTCTTTAGGTAAAGACATGCTTTATATGTATTTTCTAATTAATTAAATTTATTGTTTCTGTTAGTCCTAAATGGCGCTATTATCTTCCCTGCATTGCAGTTAGCATATTTCCATATACCTGATTCAATGTTCCTAAATTCTTAGCTAATAATCCAATTTGCTCTTTTGCTTTATTTGCATCCTCTGCACTACTTTGCATGGCATCTGAAGCATTCACTAAATTACTATAGAATTTGTTCATGGCTTTCAAGTGATTATTTGCATCTTGCAATTCCACTTCATAAATCTGATTTAATGAACCTAAATTCTTAGTAAGTGTTGTTACTTGGCTATGGAATTTGGCCGTTTCATCAGCTGCATTATTAAACGATGCCAATGTATTGGTAGCACCCAAGAACGTATCTTTCATTTGAACCAATGCTGCACTTGCCTCTTTAGCCTTATTGGCATAGTCATTAGTAGCAGCTGCCACATGGGTAATGTCCTTAACTTGATTCACGCTCTCTCCAAACTTTTGAAAATTATCATTCAATCGCTTCAAATTAGCGGGGTTCATATTGGCTTCTTCAAGCATTTTATCTAATGACTGAGTAGCTGAAGCAGCACCACCTCCTGAAATACCTGCAACTGGAGTGGGGGTAAATTTAATTCCTTTTTTATACGCCTCTACATGTGGATTTTGATCGATTCCAGGATAGTACTTTTCCCAATAATAATCTTTATGTGGAGGTAAAATTCCTAACAAGGCGAAGATAAAGGCCTCAACACTCATTCCCACTATCAAAGCAGGACCTGCCCAAGACCAGTGTTGCAATTTAGCTAACGCTCCAATTAGTACCACCGATGCTCCCAATCCAATAATTAGATTTTTTAATTGCTTTCCTCCAGTCGTTTCAAAAAATAATGCTATTGATTTCATTTTAAAGTTTTATTGTTTTTTTATTTACGATTATTATGTGATCTTATTTTTTTCTCATTGGTCTTTTGTTAGTCAAAGCCGGAGATATGTATTGAACAATGGTTCTAAATCCGATAAATGCTTTGGCTGTATCTGCAAATTCGTAATCGCGATTACTTACTTGCAAAAAGCTTGCTACGTCTTTCCAACTTCCCCCTTTGGTAACCTTACGCT
>JAGNOY010000288.1 GCA_017989935.1 Chitinophagaceae bacterium | reverse complement strand
CCGTAAGTGGCTGCGACTTCTGATGCCCAGCCTTTTAAGTCACTTACATGCGTCCAAGTTAAATGATCTTTTTGAATGGCTGCTTCCTATTGAGGTTTTTGCGTATCAAGAGACACACCTAAAATTTCAAATCCTTTACCATGATATTGCTCATAAGCTTTTACTACATTCGGATTTTCTTGTCTGCATGGCCCGCACCAACTTGCCCAAAAATCTATCAAGGTGACTTTGCCTTTATAAGAAGATAAGCTTACCGACTTCCCGTTTACATCAGGCAAAGTAAAATCAGTTGCCTGTGCGCCAACGGAAGTATTTTTCATTTGCGTGATCATTTCTGCAAGCTTTTTACCGTAGTAGGAATCTTGAATAGTTTTATCGAAGCCTGCATAAATTTGTTCTGCATCGGCTAGCGTTCTATCCATCTTTTCATTCAGATAATTAATGCCAATAAAAGCAGTTACATAATTTGATTTATGCGCCTGAATAAATTTTAATTGTTGTTGTTTTAAGCTAGCATCAAGCGTAAAAAAACTTTGTTGAAGTTGACCCAATAAAGCTTCGTCCTCTTCATGGGTAGCGGCTATTTGACCAAGAGAATCCATTTGCTGAAAAATGGGTTTGCTAGTATTTAAAAACTGGGCATATAAGGCTTGTTCCTTTCCACCTGTTACCTCAAGGCTACCTGCTTTATCCATTTCATAGTGCAAGGTAGATTTTCCATTTTCTACCACAAAAAAACCAGGTTGCTGGCTAGCTCCGAAATTAACCATATAGACGGTTGGCTCTTTAACTTCAGTAGTGAAAGAAAATTTATCTTTCTCTACTTTAATCGTATCAATTTTTTCATTATCGCCTGAGCGAATAAAATATATTTCTCCGCTACCAAAATTTTTCACTTCGCCTTGAATGGTAGATTTATTTGACGGTGTGCATGCAGCAAAACCAATAAGTGCGAATAGAATGACCCTAAGTTTTTTCATCGTTTTATTTTAAGAGTGGCAAATTTAAACCAATTCCTTGATGCTTGTCTTTTTACATGTTAAAGTCCACTTAAGCTATTTTGATAAGGTTGGCAAAATATCTCTCTCATAATCAATAAAGCTTTGATTAATAATTTCATACGCCTTAGTTTGATTATAAAATTCATCTACTACCACGGAACCATGTTCTAGCTTTTTGTATTGCTCAAAAAAATGTTTGATTTCACTGGTTAAATGTGGCGGCAACTCATCTAATGTGTTGATATGACTAACAGAAATATCGTCAGCACAAACAGCAATTATTTTATCATCAATGCCTTTGTCTTGCATACGCATCACCCCAATTACTTTAGCAGCCACAATACTTAATGGTTCTATATCTATTTGCGATAATACCAAAATATCTAAAGGATCTCCATCTCCTGCATAAGACTGAGGAATGAAACCATAATTGATAGGATAGTAAAAGGCACTATGTAAAACGCGATCTAGGCGCAGCAAACCACTATCTTTATCTACTTCATATTTAGCTTTGCTTCCTCTACTAATTTCGATGATGGCATTCACAATTTGAGGTGCATGTTCGCCTCGTTTTACTTGATGCCAAGGATGTTTGGACATAAAAAAAATGTTTACCGACAAAGTAAACATTTTTTTTTAAGTATATCTCTTCAATTATTTTCTAAATGGATCTGAATACATTTCGGCAGTTATTAATACAGGATCTGTAAACGTTTTCAAATAAGACACTAAGCATTTTTTTTGATACTCACTTAATTCAAATCGAAGTGGTTGACCTATAGCCCCAGTAGCATTTGATTTAACCTCAGCTAATTTAGCTGCTACAGGATCATTGATGAATGGATTAAAAGGGCCGATTCCGCCGCCAGAAAACCAAGAACCTGTAGTTAAATTGCTATTTAAATTTTTATGAGGTTGAATATTTTGGGTATAGAAATCAACTACTTCTTCTAAAGTTTTAAATCTTCCATCATGCATATAGGGTGCAGTTAAAGCTACATTTCGTAAAGAAGGCACCTTAAAAAACCCTTCTGAATCTTGGTTAGAAGAACCAAAAAGATCTTGAGCCCCTTTATCCGTATAGTGTTCATCTAAGCCAATATTCGCAAAGCTGCTTCCGCTCCAACCCGATGAATTATTCTCTGAATTATGACAAGAAAGGCACGGCAGACTTACAGCAAACAATTGTCTACCCACACGTTCGTCCATATTAAAATCCTCCACTGTGGTAATTGTTTCATTTTTGTTTTGAAAAGACACAATACTTTTCACAAACTCTTGTAAGCCTAGTGCAATTCTTTCTTTGGTGACTGTTTCGCTACTAAAAGCATGCTGAAAAAGAGGTTTGTAATACTCGAGAGCCGACACTTTGGAAACAATTGAATTTAAATCCATGACACCCATTTCAACATGATTTTCTATTGGTTTCAACACCATGTTCTCCAAATTAGTCTCACGACCATCCCAAAATAAATGACTTTGTTGCGCAGCATTGCAAATTGCAGGAGTATTTCTGGTTGTTTTGCCCAATATAAGTCCATCACTAAATTTAGCCCCATCTGTAAATCCTTTAGATTGTTGATGGCAAGATCCACAGGATACAGTATTGTTCGCTGATAAATGTCTATCATAAAAAAGCACACGACCTAAAGTGGCTAAATTATTATTCAAACTAGATTGAAACTTGAACAATGTTTCGAAACGTGCCTGATAATCGAATGGAATCTGAGGCAATTTTGGGGTGTCACTCAGATACTCCGATTGTTGAATTCCTTTTTTATTACATGCCATAATCACCACCAAGCTGATAAGACATGAGAATACAATTACTTTTTTCATAACATTAAAAATTAAAGTTTATAAAGAAGGCCACAGGAAAATTAGATGTTAGGCTATTTGATTTTGTGGTAGTAGAAGTAAATGTAGGAAATTGTCCAGTGACAGTTTGCTTATCAGTTGCTTCGCTATGTGCTAAATACATGCTGCCCTCAGTACCAACTGATACACGGGGATGAACAAAATACTGAATACTGAGTAATGGACCTCCTCCGTAAGTAGACGCATTGTTGATTTGTTGAAAATTAAAGCCCGAAGATGGGTCGTTCTCTTCGCTTTTAGCATCAGACTTGCCGTACATAAGATCTATCCCAGCACCAGCTTTCCATTTTCTAGTTTGTAAAATATAATACTCAAATCCTACTCTAAAATTCAAGGCATTTGAATTAATGTTTCTTGGTTGACTTGAAGTTGAACTAACTAAACTTTGATTTTTGGTGTTTGCGCCTATTCCAACTCGAATATTCATGCGTTTGGCAAATTGTGCTCTATAGGTAAATAAATAAGGATCAATTAAGCCGGCACTAGAATTGTTGAATTTAAAAAATCGATCCAAAAAAGTAGCCGCGTTGATGCCTATTTGATGTACAACCTTACTTTTTTTCCCTGACTTTTTTTTCCCCTCTTCCTCTTTGTTCACTTCTCTTGCATAACTTACTATACTCGATACACTTAATAAAGCCAATAGGCCACACTTCATTATTAGTTTCGATCTACTCATAATTAAATTGAATTTGCTTGGTCTAGACGTATGCCAAAAGGCATTCATGAGTAAATTTAACGTATTTTTTTAAAAAATATTACGCGGCCATGATTTTTTATAGAGCCATATCGGCTATTTGGCCCATAAAAACCCACAAGAAGTAGCTGCAAAACAGCAAACCAAACTTAAAATCACATAGATAAAACCTAAGAAC
>JAGNOY010000287.1 GCA_017989935.1 Chitinophagaceae bacterium | reverse complement strand
CAATTACAACAACTTTCTTTTTCATTACATATAAAGCTTAAAAACAGATTAAATAAAAACTAATTACTCGTCATTGATTAACTCACCAAAGGCATATACTTTTCTTTATTTTCAAACATCACCCAAATATTTATGGCCAATAATCCGAACACCAACGGAAGTCCAGTATGAGTATTGATAACATGAGTTAGCACGATCCCAATCAAAATTGGAAAAGTAATAAGCGCACCCAGTGCCCTAAATCTATTGGTTATAAATAAAATTCCTCCAACAATTTCTACTACAGCAATAAGCGGCATCAACCAAGATACAGCCATTAATGCGGACATTAATTTAACCGTCTCGGCTGGTAAATCATCTGGAACTGGAATGTAATTAAATATCTTGTTCAAGCCCGCATTAATAAACATAAGTCCGAAGAGTAGACTTACAATAAATAGAATTTTCTTTTTCATGGAATATTTTAGTTTTTCTAGAATACGTAATCAGTACTTTCAATTCCTCAAAGATATTAGAATCTTTGCGAAAAATGAATCTGATATAATTAATTTATTGAACAAAATCAAATTTTGGTTGAAGTACTATTTGCTAGCTAGAATCACAATTCTATCTTTCCAAACCTATGAATTTTAATAAACCAAACAGCGAAAGATTGGTTCAATGATATAAAGTCTCTTGTAAGCTATACTTCACACTAAAATGTTAATATTCATTATAAAACCTTTTTTTATATTCTAAAGAATGGTAGATTTGTTAACAATACTCTTAACAAGTAAATTTATCCTCACACCCTTCAGCCAGTACCTAGTTTAGAATGTATGTTATATGATTTGGAAGTTTAAATTTCTCTTAATTCCACTATTGTATCTTTTCAGTTTTTCTGAAGCACAACCCATTACTTTAAATTTAAAGAAACTCACTTCAGAAAACGGACTTTCCGATAATCAAGTTACATGCATCTTAAAAGATCCATTGGGCTTTATGTGGGTTGGTACAAAGAATGGGCTGAATCGATTTGATGGTAGGGAATTTTACGTTTTCAAGCATGACGATCATAATTCTTCTTCACTAGGAGGAAACAATATTACCTGTCTGGAAATGGATGACGACTCCATACTTTGGATTGGCACCGCGTCATCAGGCTTTTGTAGTTATAATTTTAAAAATGGAAAATTCACAAATTATCATAACAACAATTCAACACTTTCTTCCAATAGCATCAATGATATAGCATTTGATAAAAGCCGAAAAAAGTTGTGGATTGCTTATAACAACAGAGGTCTCCAAACTTTTGATCTTAAAAAATCAAGATTAGATACTGGAAGCTATGCAGCCAACACATTTTATGATGTATTAATTAAAGATAATAATGTTTATTTAGCAGGAATCAATCGATCGCTAAGTTGGCTTAAAACTGTAAATAATAAACTCAATAATGGGTCAGATCATGCAAGCACTCTCAATAAAATATTTTTAAGTCGTGGCATTAGAATTTTGGCTGGGGCTTGGGACAATGGATTACACGAGTTTGATAATACTACCAAACGAATCAATACTTTTATTTTTGATGGTACTTCCTCTCTTAATAAATCAGGAAATGAAATAATTTCTCTTGCCGAAGACAACGATAATATCCTTTGGTGCGGAACAAAACTTACGGGTGTTAAATTTTTTGATTTAAAGACAAATACATTCCAACAAAAATACAATTTACCTGGAGTAAATTCTCGACGAATTACTTATCTCTATCATGATGACAAAAATCGCATGTGGATTGGTACTGAAGTTGGACTCTTCATATACGATCCCATTGGAAATCTTTTTCAAATAACATACTTGCCTGTTCCACAAAATAGTCCACAATGCAAAGTTTATGATAAATTATACTTGCACAATGGAACAGAAATTATCGTGAGCGAATGCGGGATGTTTTATAAAAAAATAACCGATCTTGAATATCAACATAAGGATCTATTTTATCGAGGGGAGAAGCAACAACTTTTTAGTATATTCCGAGATTATAAAAATCGCATCTACGTAGGAAGCAATAAATCATTGTTTTTCCTAGATACTGTTTCCTTTACTATATCGAGTATGTATTGTTATCCTTCTATTTACAATGAAGGTTTTAATTCAATTGTTTCATCTCGCATCAACAGCATTACCCAAATTAAACGTAATGCGGATACCCTTGTTCTTGCTTCCGTTTATGGACATACTCCGTACATTATACATCCTGAAAATAAGAATGTGTGTATGATGATTGGACAAAGCAAAAAGAAAGATGACTTTATCGATAACTTAACTAGAAAATTATTTGTCGACTCGAAAAACAACTTATGGATCTGTGGCGCCCTCCAGGGGATAACCCAAGTTTTTATCCCAGATTCCCTTAACATTGATCTATTTCCTTCTTATCAACCAACACTTCCTAAAATTTACTTTGACTATAAGACTTGGGGTAAACAGGCTCCTGTAAAATCTTCACCCATCACTAATGTTTATGATATTGTAGAAAACAACGATAACACCTATTGGATAACAACACAAGGTTCTGGTCTCATTAAATTTTTTCCAGACAATAAAACGAAGTCATTTATATCTTTTGCTAATCAATACAAATCACTTCAAGGAATCATTAAAACTGATGAAAGCAACTTATGGATTACCTCTTCCAATGGATTAATCAACTACAATATTAAAAACAACAGATATAAACTTTATGATAAAAGCAATGGTATCACTGAAAATATTGGTGGATATTTCTTTAGTCCTAACCCTTTTAAAAATGATAATTTAGTAAGTGCTGGTTTTGATGGTGGATTCATCTCCTTCAACCCTGAACAGATTGTGGCAGATACAGAAAAACCCATCGTTAAAATCACAAGGTTATGGGTGTTAGATTCTCCTTCTGACTCACTTCTTTTTTCTCCATTGAAACTGGCATACCTTCAAAACTTTTTGAAGTTCTACATTTCTGCAAACAACTTTACCAATAACGAGCAAACAACTTATTTATACTTTTTAGAAGGCATTGATAAGAAATGGAGAGATAATCAAAATAACCCTTTAATCACGTATACGAACTTACCTCATGGCGACTATACACTCAGAATAAAAGCCATCAACAGTGATGGATTAGAAAGTGATGAGCTTTCCTACTCCATTGTCATTACGCCTCCCTTTTATAAAACATATTGGTTTTACTTTTTCATTGCCCTATTCATTGGAAGTACAATTTATGCACTTTATAAATATCGAATCAAACAATTCTTAAAACTGCAAGAAGTTCGTAATAAAATAGCTCGTGATTTACACGATGATATCGGAAGTACATTGGGAAGCATCCATCTTTACAGTCAAATTGCCGCAAAGAAAATTGATGAACACAACCATGAAGGAACGCGACTCATTCTCGAAAGAATTGAAAAATCTTCAGGGGAGATTATTGACAAGACTAGTGATGCAGTATGGGCGGTGAAAGCGAGTAACGATACCATTGAAAATTTATTCTTAAGAATGGAGGGGTATGCCGCCTCCTTGCTCGGTGAAGCAGGAATACAATTTACCCTTGAATGCAAAAAAGAGTTAATGCTTACAAAACTAACCATGGATCATCGTAAAAATCTATTCTTGGTTTACAAAGAAGCTATTCACAATATCATCAAATATTCACAATGTAATCAAGTTCACATTGAAATCACTAAACAGCTTCATCAAATCAAATTAAAAATTACGGATGATGGCATTGGGTTTA
>JAGNOY010000286.1 GCA_017989935.1 Chitinophagaceae bacterium | reverse complement strand
CTTGAAAAGATAGAACCTTTTGAGGAGCATGATAGGGCGAAGAAGTAAGCATTAGGATTGTATTATAATTAAATCTATTATTGAGTCGAATGGTCTAATGAGCTTCGAACGTGAATCATCAGACCTTAAATGTTTTAGGGTATTGGGTTTAATTACTACTTAACATAATATTAATTATGGGAATAATTATGGGAATAATGTATTTAAAAAATACAAGTCAATATTCAATAAAGTCCTTTAATACAAACACCTTGGGCGTGCCCTCCCAAAACCTCGGGCCGAGCTCTTCACTGCAATCCATGTGCGTTTTGAAGAACGCCCATGGGATTTTCGCTGCGATCTCTCACGCGATTGATTTGAGTAAATAAGTTTCTGCAAATCTTAGTTTGAATGATTTTCCAAGCTCGAATCAATCAATTGCATTTCAGGATTCACAAGATTCATCACAGCTCTTTCAATAGCCTCCTGATCATAACCACATTCTTTATGCAGCTCAGATGGCATACCGTGCTCAATAATTAAATCCGGGATACCCAAAATCTTTACAGTTGGTTTGTACCCATGTTCGGCAAAAAATTCAAGACATGCACTGCCAAATCCACCAGGAATACAACCATCTTCCACAGTAATTACATGAGTGTATTTTTTGCCAATCTCGTGCAATAATTCAAAATCTAAAGGCTTGATAAACAACATGTTGTAATGAGATACCTGAATTCCTACTTTATTTAAATTTTTACAAGCATTCACCACAAAATTACCCGGATGTCCTACAGAAAGTATAGCAATATTTTCACCAACCTGTATTTGCTCACCTTTCCCAATCCTTAAGTTTTCAAACGGAGTTTGCCAAACCGGCATTACACCTTCACCACGTGGATACCGTATCACAAATGGCATTTTATTCTCATCTGATTGTGCAGTAAACATCAAATCTCTTAATTGCTTTTCGTTCATCGGAGCTGCAATCACCAAATTAGGAATACATCGCATATAGGCAATGTCATAAGCACCATGATGTGTAGGTCCGTCATCTCCAACTAAACCAGCTCTATCCAAACAAAATATCACTGGCAGTTTTTGAATGGCAACATCATGAATGACCTGATCATAAGCTCTTTGCATGAAGGATGAATAGATATTACAAAAAACTTTCATGCCTTGAGTTGCCAATCCAGCACTCAAAGTAACCGCATGTTGCTCGCAAATTCCTACATCAAAAGCCCTATCTGGCATTTCTGCCATCATATATTTCAACGAACATCCCGAAGGCATGGCTGGAGTAACCCCCATAACCTTCTGATTCAGATTAGCCAATTCTATTATCGTCTTCCCAAATACATCTTGATATTTTGGAGGTTGTGGCGAATCGTACACTACTTTATTGATCTTGCCAGTTGTTTTATCAAAGAGTCCAGGCGCATGCCATAGAGTTTGATCAAGCTCTGCTAATTGATATCCTTTTCCTTTTATTGTATTGATATGCAATAACTTAGGGCCCTTTATCTTTTGTAAATCTTTAAGCGTTTCAACCAGCTTCAACACGTTATGTCCATCTACTTGTCCGAAATATCTTAGTCCTAAACCTTCAAATAAATTACTTGTCCTTGACACAACACCTTTAACACCAGCTTCTATTTTTGAAGCCATTTTTTGATGAAAGCGCCCACCTGGTAATTTACCAATCATTTTCCAAACATCTTCTCGGACTTTATTATAGGTATTTGAAGTAGTAATATCAGTTAAATATTCTTTCAAAGCCCCAACATTGGGGTCTATACTCATATTATTATCATTCAAGATGATTAAGATATCTTCCTTGCAAGTTCCTGCATGTTGCAATGCCTCAAAAGGCAAACCCGCTGTCATGGCCCCATCTCCAATAATAGCCACATGCTTTTGATTAACTTTCCCTGTCAGTTTTGCTGCGATAGCCATGCCAAGTGCAGCTGAAATAGAAGTAGAAGAATGCCCTACTCCAAATGAATCGTATTCACTTTCGCTCATTTTAGGGAAACCACTGATACCCTTATATTTTCGATTGGTATGAAAATTCTTTCTGCGACCAGTTAAAATTTTATGCCCATAAGCTTGATGACCAACATCCCAAATTAATTGATCTTGTGGTGTATGATACACATAATGTAAGGCTACACTTAATTCAACAACGCCCAAACTAGCACCAAAATGCCCGCCATTCACACTGACTGAGTCAATAATAAACTGCCTAAGCTCATCACATACTTGTTGTAGTTGATCTTTTTTTAATTTTCTTAAATCTGAAGGATATTCAATTGTACTAAGCAAAGGTCCGGCCTTTATTTCCATGGGTAAAAATTAACTATGTTCAAAAATACATGTTTTTTTTTACCATTTATGTAAATTTTATCCCAATTTCTTATAGGCTATTCTATTTTTGTAACATGTCTTTTATAAAAGAATTTTCATCTGCTATTTATTGTTATGCTGAGGCCTTTAGGTTTATTGCCAAACATAAACTACAAGGTTTATTTGTATTAGCTGTAATCTTGTATTTAATACTCATTGCTTGTTCCGGTTTTCTAATTTGGTCAATTCAAGATCATTTTTATGCTAACATAGAAAATCTTTCATTCTATAAAAAGACAGTTACTTGGCTAAATTCATTTTCTTGGTTGCTTCAAATCATAAAATATGCTTTTTTCATATCATGTATGATGCTCTTTTTATCAATCTATAAGTTTGTTTACCTGATAATTGCCTCGCCCTTATATGCCTATATTTCAGAAAAAACGGCAGAAAGCAAACATGGAACTCATGTAAAATTTTCTCTTAGCCGATTTATTTCAGATGTAAAAAGAGGAGTTTACATTTCTGGAATGAATGCTTTTAGACAATTATTTTTTACGCTCCTTTTATTCCTACTTTCTATGATTCCTGTTGTTGGTATTCTTTTCACTTTGCTTATTTTATGCCTAGATTGTTATTATTATGGTTTTTCTATGCTTGATTATAATTGTGAAAGGCATCAAATGAGTGTCAGAGAAAGCAGAAATTTTATATTCGCACATAAAGGTGCCGCCTTAGGAAATGGATTTATACTTTATCTTTCTCTATTGATTCCGTTTATTGGGGTTATTTTTGTCGCCCCTTTATCTGTGATTGCCTCTACCCTTCATTTTTACAAATTAATTCAAATTGACAATGGCCTTACACCTCATTCCTAATATACTGGCCGAAAATTCAATACAGGTAATTCCTGCCTATATTAAAGATGTCATTTCTCCAATTCGTATTTTTTTTGTCGAAGAAATAAGAAGTGCGCGTCGCTTACTCAGAGCTTTAGATAAAAATTTTGATATCGATGCTTGCCAATTTATCATGCTTAATGAACACCAAGCACTAAATTCTAAAGAGGCGATTGAGCTTTTAACGGGCGAACTCCCCATTGGATTAATCTCAGAAGCAGGATGCCCTAGTGTGGCAGATCCTGGAAAGGAACTTGTTGCCTTAGCTCATCAATTAAATATTGCTGTTATCCCACATGTTGGACCAAATTCTATTTTACTCGCTTTAATGGCCTCAGGTTTTAATGGACAGCAATTTCAATTTCTTGGTTATTTGCCTAATAAGCAACCTTTTTTATCACAAAAAATTAAAGAAATTGAATCTGAAAGCAGAGTAAAAAATTGCACCCAATTATTTATTGAAACACCCTACCGAAATGATCAACTGATACAGGAAATTTTGCAACATTGTCATGCTGATACAAAACTTTGTGTTGCTGCTAACTTAACTGCAGAGAAT
>JAGNOY010000285.1 GCA_017989935.1 Chitinophagaceae bacterium | reverse complement strand
TCTTATTATCTCTACGGATCTAACAGCGCTTTATGGATGACGCAGAGTGCCTTAGAAGGTAACACCATTTGGTTTAAAATTCAAGCACAAGCTGGAGCTGGTTTTTCTGCAGTTACTTCATCTGCAGATGGCAAACATGTCTTTGCTGGAACAGCAGGAGGCGCAGTTTATAGATTAGATTTACCAAGTTTATGGGATTCTACGTACAAGTATTATGATACAATTACAAATTTATACGGTACGAGCGGTTATCCTTATGAAGGTATGATTACAAAAACACTTATTGGTAGTTATGGTCGTTTTATAACAGATTTAGCTGCTGATCCTTCAGGAAACACCTTGGTGGTCACTTTAGGTAATTTTGCAAATACAAGCTATGTCGCTAGATCTTTGAATGCCTTAGATCCAACTCCAACCTTTGCAGATATTACTGGCGACTTACCTAAAATGCCTGTTTATACAGCGTTAGTGATAGGTGGTAATTCCAGCAAGCTTATGATAGGAACTGATTTAGGTGTTTGGGGAACTTCAAATGGAGGTACCAATTGGACAGAATTAAATATGATGGACAAAACTGAACCTTCAACTTGGCATCCAAGAGTGGCAACTTATGATTTAGTTGAAAAAACACAAATTTCAGACACTTCTGGTGCAGGATATAATGGATCTTATATTTATTCAGGAACTCATGGTAGAGGTGTTTTCTCTTCAAAAACGTTGACAAAATTTTGGCCAAACGCTATCAATACAATAGATGAGAATTCTGTTTCTATAGTTGCTTATCCAAATCCTGTAACAGATATTTTGACATTAGACTATACAGCTGAATCAAGCAATGACGTCATAATCAGAATTTACAGCGTAACTGGAACTTTAGTAAAATCTATTCGAACTAAAGTAAATTTAGGATCAAACAAACTTAATTTGAACCTTAGTGATTTGGCTAAAGGTGGATATATCGTTCATTTACAAGATGGGCAAAAGAGAGCTATCACCACGATGTTGAAAAACTAAATAGAATAAATATATACTAAAAAAGTCTCCATTTTGGGGACTTTTTTATTTAAAAAATTTCTAGTTTAGAATTATACATCACAATATTTAAAAATTCATAATAAATTAAATCAATTGCTATGAATTTTCATAAACTTATTGTAATATTACGCATACATCTAGTCAATATTAAATTATGATCAAAAGATTACTTTTTATATTTTTTGTCATTCCAATGTGTGTAACAGCCCAAAAACACCATGAAATGGGAATTTTTGGAGGAACTTCAAGTTATTATGGAGATTTGCAAGAAAAACTTTTCCCTAGCGAAGGATACCGTGCATGTGGTGGTTTAATGTATAAATATTTTGTTCACCCAAGTGTTGGTTTTCGTTTCGGTGCAACCTACGCAAGTCTTTATGGTGCTGATAGTGTATCTGAATCACCAGCGATAAAAAAAAGAAATTTAAATTTTCAGACCAACTTGTTTGAGGCTAATGCTGGTTTAGAAGTTAATTTGTTACCCGTAGATTTTGATGAATTTAAATTTTCTCCTTATGTGTTTGCTGGGTTAGCTGTGTTTTATTATAATCCTTACACCATTGGTAATGATGATGAGAAAATTTATTTGCGTCCCTTAAGTACAGAAGGGCAAGGTCTTAAGCAATATCCTGACAGAAAAATTTATAGTTTAGTGAATGTAGGCATTCCATTTGGAGGTGGTTTGAAAGTATTAATCGGTAAGAAAGTTTTAATTAGTACCGAAATCGGGTTTCGATATACCGCTACCGATTATCTTGATGATGTAAGTAAATCATATGTAAATATGGACACATTGTTTAGATACAAAGGAAAGCAAAGTGTTGATTTGTCATATCGAACTGATGAACTTGCTGGTTGGGATGGAAATTATCCTAATGATAAATTTGTAAGAGGGGATAACATGAAAAGAGATTGGTATTGGTTCGGTGGCATTAACGTAGCCATTTATTTTGATGCTAAAGGAAATCTTGTAAGATCTCTAAAAACAAGATGCCCTAAAAGATTATTCTAATTCTCAAGGAACAAGCACAAAATTATCTTTGTCATTTGAAAAAGGGAATTTTTCTCTTGTGTTAAGTAATGTAGTTTTATGTAATTGTATTGTTGCAATATTTACTGAATCTTTTTGTTGATAGATGATCTCTCCAGTTGGCGAAATAACACAACTATGTCCAGGATAATGATTGTCTTTACCATCCTTTCCAACTCGATTTACCGCAACTACATAACATTGGTTTTCTATGGCTCTAGCTTTTAGCAAAGAGTCCCAAGCTTCTATTCGCGAACTTGGCCAATTTGCCACAAACATCAATACGTCATATTCATTTGCAGAAGCTAGTCTATTCCAAACAGGAAATCTTAAATCATAGCAAATCTGAGTGCAAATTTTCCATCCATTCACTTGTGCTATAAATCTTTTATTACCTGCAGTATAATGGAGATGCTCATCTGCATATGAAAATAAATGGCGCTTGTCATAGGACCCAAAAACACCATTAGGCTGCATCCAAATCAGGCGATTATAAAATGTATTATTTTCCTTTATCATAGTGCTTCCTGTGATGATGGATTTTTTTTGTGCTGCTAGATGTTTCATCCAAGCAATCGTTATACCATCTTGTTCTTCGGCATATTGTGTTGGATTCATGCTAAAACCAGTGGTAAACATTTCAGGTAGCACTATGATTTCCGAAGCTTCTGTATAAGCACTTAAGGCAGATTCAAACATCTTTAAATTGGCTTCAATGTTTTCCCAATGCAATTCTCTTTGAACCAGGGTCACTCTTAAAATATCCTTCATGATTAATTTGATAATTGATGTTGTACAATTTGATGAATCAACTCAGTTTCATAACCTTTTTGCAATAGGTAGTTTTTGAGTTTAGTCATTTTTGCAAATTTATTTTTTTCTTCACTGAGACTGGCTAGTTTCTTTTCGGCAAGATCATACAGTGTTTTTTCATACTCATCTTCATCTATTTCTTTCATGGCTTGTTGAATACAATAAGCCGAAACTTTTTCTTGTTTGAGCGCATATTTAATTTTGATTCGTCCCCATTTTTTGAATTTGAATTTACCTCGAGCAATAGCACAAGCATAACGTTGTTCATTTAAAAAATTTTCTTCTATGAGTGCAATGATATAAAGCTCCAAATCTTCGCCATATATTTTCATAGCAAGAAGTTTTGATCTAACTTCTTCGTGACTGCGTTCTTGGTAAGCGCAAAAATTTTGTAATTTATTCAGTATAGATTGATCCATATTTTATTCATACAAATATAGGATGCCAAAGAATTAGATGTATGTGTTTGATGTTTTGTTTTTTGGGTGGCAGACACGCTATCACTCATACTTCGTCTCGTTTTTAGAACTCGACGAGGTATCCGTTCTATCGTTGCCACAATGACTAGCTTTACCGAATCGATCTGGATCAAATTCTAGTTTTACGTGATTTAGCATAAAATTTTCTTTGCATGTTACTCTCAATATTAAACTTGAATAATCATGCAGAAATTAGTTGATCATTCCGAGATTTCATTTGGATATAAATGATCATTTGAACGCGTGAGGGATAGTAGTGGAAAGCCCGCATCCCGAGAGGCTTTACCATCATGATTTTTAAAGAAAAACACGAGCCGATTCGGGAGAGTATCCATGTAAATAAAAATGGTCTTAGTTTAGTAAGTGGTCATTGAGCCACATTTATTAATTACACTAAAAACTAAGACCATGACAAAGCTAAAAGAAAAA
>JAGNOY010000284.1 GCA_017989935.1 Chitinophagaceae bacterium | reverse complement strand
TCGTTTCCATCATTCATTTTTACCATACCGCCATCTTGGGTACTATACTCCTTCACTTGAATTAAATTAATAATATAGGATTTATGAACGCGTATAAATTGTGCAGGATCTAATATTTCTTCAAAGTCTTTGAGGGTTTTGCTGATCACCATTTTCTGCAAATCTTTTTTATGAATGATCGTATAATTCCCATCAGCCTGCAGAGAAATAATTTCATCTACATCTAAATAAGTGATACTTCCTAATTGGGGTAAAGCAATTCGTGTAGGAATTTGATGCTGATTAGCTAATTTCATAAAATTTTGTAATAACAGTTTGTTCATGTCGCTAGCTTGTTCATGTTGAAAAACTTTGTTCAATTTTTCCACAGCAAGCACCACTTCATCAATTTGTAAAGGCTTTAATAAATAATCAACGGCACTTGCTTTAATAGCTTGTAAAGAATACTCGTTGTAGGCTGTTACAAATATAATTTTATACTGATGATCTCCTAAACTTTTTAATAGGTCAAAACCACTTTCGCCTGGCATATTAATATCGAGAAAAATAACATCAATTTGATGATTTTTCAGTTGCAATCTTGCTTCCTGTGCATGCAGAGCTTTTCCTGCAACGGATACACCTACACAATCATTTGTGAGTATAAAGGCTAAATTGTCTAGATTATTTTCTTCGTCATCTACGAGTAATGCTTGTAACATAAGATAGTATACTTATCCTCTAAGGTAAACAATTCTGAGAAATACAACCCCTGTCTGTGTGTATGGATCAAATTACTTCGTAAATCAATCCAATAAACAAATAAACGGCAAAACTTTTTTAGGTTTTATGTTGAATCCAAAGTGTTTTTTTCCATCAATTCAACTTGTTTCTTGATCCTCTTAGCCTTTTTTCTTCCCTTTTATCAAAAATGCCCTTGGCTTAATATGCATCTTATTATATTTGCTTTCCTTAAAATGTCAAATATGAAAAAGATCTCATTTTTCCTTCTGTTACTTTGTATCCAATTTTCTGTAAAAGCTGATGAGGGCATGTGGATGCCATTGCTTATTTCTCAAAATTATGAGGCGATGCAAAAAATGGGATTAAAACTCACTCCCGAACAAATTTATGATATCAATAAAAGTTCTTTAAAAGATGCCATTGTGCATTTTGGAGGTGGATGCACAGGAGAAATCATTTCAGATCAAGGCCTTTTGCTCACAAATCATCACTGTGGATATGATGCAATTGCCACATTAAGCTCTGTGAGCAATAATCATCTCATGAACGGGTTTATGGCAGGAAGCCAACAACAAGAATTACCCGCTCCAGGGCTTTCAGTAAAATTTTTAATCCGTATAGAAGATGTCACTGAACGTGTGAATAATTTTATAGGTGATGCCTATGGGGTTGATGTTGAAAAACAATTTTCAAAAATCAGCAAAGAAATAGCCACAGCAGCTAATGAAGGCGGTGTATACGAAAGTGATGTCAAATCTTTTTTTGCTGGCAATAAATATTACTTATTCGTGTATCAGCGTTTTACAGATGTAAGATTAGTTGCTGCACCACCCGAAAATTTAGGCAAATTTGGTGGTGATACAGATAATTGGATGTGGCCAAGACATACTTGCGACTTTTCGATGTTTCGAGTATACTCAAATAACGACAACAAGCCTGCAGCCTATAGCCCAAACAATAGACCTTATCGTCCTAAACATCACTTACCAGTTTCATTAAAAGGTGTTCGTGATAATGATTACGCCATGATTATGGGTTATCCTGGACGAACAACTAGGTATTTAACTTCCTATGGGGTTGATCTTGCGATTAACATCAGCAATCCAACCGTGGTTAAAATTCGTGATAAAAGATTGGCCATTATGCGCGAAGAAATGGAAAAAGACCCTGCAGTGGATTTGCAATATGCTTCTAACTATGCCCAAATTGCAAATTATTGGAAGTATTTTATTGGACAAACAGAACAATTAAAAAACTTAAACATTCTTGCACAAAAACAACAAGAAGAAGCCGAATTTCAACGTTGGGTGTCTCGTAACAATGATGGATTAAGTCGCCTTATGTCGGATTTTCAAAAAGCGTATGCCGCCTATCAGCCTTATGTAAAGCATCAAACTTTTTATCGCGAAGCTTTCTTAGCCACTGGATTAGGCAAATTGGGTGCTAGTTTCGAAACGTTAGAGAAGGCCTATAATGCCCGTGTTTCAAGAGATTCTATAGAAGTGCTTTGCAAAAGATTACTTGCAGACCGTAAAGGAGTAGTTAAAAACATGAATATCGAATTAGATAAAAAACTTTTCGCCGCCTTAAATTTGATGTTCTACCAAGACGTGCCTAAAAGCCAGCACCCTGCTGTTTTTTCTAATATAGTATTTAGAAATTTTGGTTCTGAAAACTGGCAAAGAACCTTTGAGCTATACGCCGATGATGTTTATAGCAGAACTTCCCTCTTAGATAGCAATCGTTTTAAATCACTTTGCAAGGCTGATCAGGTAGACAAACTTTTACAAGATCCTGCTGTAGCTTACGCCTTAAGTGTAGTAAATAACTATAAAACTTACTATGAACCAAAGGTTAGTGAATTTAATTATGAGATGTTTGAATTAAATCGTGCCTACCAAGGTGGCTTACTTGAAAAAAATAAAAACAAATTAATGTCTCCTGACGCCAATTCAACTATGCGTGTTTCTTATGGCAAGGTTAGTTCTTACGCCCCAAAAGATGCAGTATTTTATAATTATTATACGATGGCAGATGGCTTGTTACAAAAATATAAAGCAGGTGATAAAGAGTTTGACTTGCAACCCAAAATTGTCGATTTATTAAAAAGTAAAAACTATGGATCATATCAAGATAAAGAACTTGGTGGTTTAGTGACTTGCTTCATTACTACGAACGATATTACTGGTGGAAATTCTGGAAGCCCCGTAATGAATGGCAGTGGAGAGCTAATAGGCTGTGCGTTTGATGGTAACTGGGAAGCGATGAGTGGTGATATTGCCTTCGACAAAAGATACAAACGTACTATTTGTGCAGATATTCGTTATATCATGTGGGTAGTAGATAAAGTACTTGATGGACATCACTTAATGGATGAAATGAGTATCCGAAATTAAGGTGAGTAATTTATGGTTGAATTAAGAACAATTGATTTAAGAAGAAATGAACTTTAATTCGTTTAAATCTGACTCCCATGATCCTTCATTGAAGTTAGCATCTGTAAACCAGTTCTATGATCTTTATTCGGTAGTTTTTGATTCAATGGTAGTTTCATCATACCCAATTTTTTTTTGAAGAAACACTAAAACACTGTCTACCTTCTTAAAAATTAATTCATACGTGGGCAAGTCCTTTTGCGTATAAATGATCATTAAATTCAAGCTTAATTCCTGCGCCTTCAATTGTGCTAACAAGGTAGATTTTTGTAATCGATAAGATTCTCTTATCAATCTTTTAATTCGATTTCTATCATGCGCCCTTTTAAAGATTCGTTTTGGCACACTCACACCAACTCGCATAGGGCTTGTTATTGCCAACCTTGTGTCAATTACCTGATAACAAACCTTAAATGGATAAACGAAAAACGCTTCTCCCGAAAGGAAAAGCGCTTCAATTTCTTTTTTACTCTTCAACCTTTCGTACTTAGTTAGGGAGAAAGGTTTACTCATAAAAGCTAATTTTTATTTCAAACGACTTTCGTCAGAAACAGTTAATTTTTTACGGCCTTTTTTACGGCGTGCAGCTAATACTCGGCGACCACCTGGGGTTTCCATACGTTGGCGAAAGC
>JAGNOY010000023.1 GCA_017989935.1 Chitinophagaceae bacterium | reverse complement strand
CTAACGGCTTGCCACTAGGTTGGAGAGTAGATTCCATGGTGAATAAAAATGCCGGATTAGGAAACGATGCTCAGTTTCGTTTTTCAACAGCTCAAGCTAGTTGGTCAAATGTTTCAAGAGGGTTCAAGAATTTAGCCTCTTCGGACGGACTTACTTCGGCTTCAACCTCTACAGATCAAAATGCAAGCACAGACCGTGCCTTAGGTGCCAGACAAGTAAGTTCAGCAGGTTGGGACGATAAAGATAGTTTGATTGACTTTGCCTTTCAAATTGCAAACACAGCAGGCTTAAATTCATTTAATTTAAGTTTTAAATTTATGTCTTTGTCCTTAACAGGAGGTCGCTCTAATTTTTGGACAGTGCAATATGGCCTTGGAGCTAATCCAACGTCTTTTACAACTATAGCTACTTCACCTGCCACGATTAAAGCAGATAGTACTTTCCAAAATGGAACCTTTACTGTAAATTTCGGTACAGCTTTAGATAATCAAACTCAACCAGTTTGGATTAGAATCACACCAACAGATACAACTATGGGTACAGGTAGTAGACCACAAGTAGCTATCGATGACTTTAGCTTAACATGGACAGGTACTGCCGTAAACAATACACCGCAAATAGTTTCATTGAACCCTGCTGACAATACAACGGGATTAGCTGCAGGCACAACAAATTTAACAGTCACCTTTGATAAGAACTTAACAATTGGTACAGGAAATGTTACAGTGTATAATTTGACTGATGCAACAAATCAAGTTATTGCAGCAAGTGCAGCTTCAGTGAGTGGCATGGTTGCTACTATTCCTGGTGTGAATTTAGTGTTGAGTAAAGATTATGCTGTTCAATTCGATTCAACATGTTTCAAGGCGAATGGATATTCTTCATTAGGCATTTACAACAATACCACTTGGAATTTTTCTACAAATACGCCGCCGCCACCACCAATCACTTCTTTAAATGAAACGTTTACAGGTTGTAATGCGCCTTTGTTAGGTGTATTTATGCAAACTTCTGTTGTTGGTACAAATAGTTGGAGATGTTCAAATTTCGGTCGTAACGATACGGATGCTGTATACATGAATGGAGGTTCAGCAACAGAAGCATTTGATAATGAAGATTGGTTAGTTTCGGCTCCTATCGATTTATCGGCGATGACTGCCCCTAATTTCCATTTCTGGGCCAAACGCAGATTTGTAGGCACAGTAACCAAAGAAGTATTTGTTTCTAACAATTATGCAGGAGATCCAACTACAGCCACATGGACTCCATTGGGCATTAACTTAACTTCATTAGATACAGTTTGGACTTTATTTAAAAATACAAATTTGACAGCCTATAAATCAACCCCAATTAATATTGGATTTAAATATGTGTCAACAGCTACGCCAACGCCTAATGCCGAAGAATGGACTTTAGATGATATCAGCATTACAGACGGACCTTTAGGTGTGCCAACTTTTACTTTAAACCAATCTGAGTTTTATGTGTTAGGATACGCAGTAGATAATCAATTGAATTTGATGCTAGAGAGTCAAAAATCAGCTCAATATCAATTAACCATATTGGATATGTTAGGTAATCAAGTTTACACAAATAGTATCAAAACAAACGAAGGAAAAAATAAAATTCAATTGCAATTGCCTACTTTAAGTAGTGGTTTATATATGGTTGAATTAAGAAACAATGAAGCTCGAGGTGTGGTGAAATTTATCAAACCTTAAACATTTTCTATACAATAAAAAAAACCATCCGCATTGGGTGGTTTTTTTTTATTTTTAAGTTTTCAACTATGCTAAAAACTTATTTAAACTGGAAAAATTTTCTTGTGCTGATTGCAGTAGGCATAGCAGCATTGTCGTTGTATTTTGCTAATAACCTTACACATAAACTTGCTCAGGAAGAAAAGAAACGAGTTGAATTAATCAGTTTGGCGTTGGAATCTACGATTAAATCAAATGGTGAGCAAGGCAATATTGTGGAGTCTAAATTAATTGCAGATAATACTACAATTCCATTGATTTGGACTGATCAGAAAAACTTGATCATTGACGTAATGAATATGGATACTGTAGGAGATAGTAAGGATGTTTTTCAAGAGAAAATAAATGACTTGATGAAATTGCATCCTCCTATTGAAATTAATGCCATAGCGAATCAGAAGCAATTTGTATATTATGGAGAATCTGAATTACTTAAGCAACTTCGCTTTTTTCCTTATATACTATTAATTATTCTGTTTTTATTTTTATTGGTTGTGGCATCATTTATTAATACCTCAGGTAGACAAATACAAGATAGAGTTTGGGTAGGCATGAGCAAAGAAACTGCGCATCAATTAGGTACACCACTTACATCTTTAGTAGCTTGGATTGAATATCTTAAAGAAACTGGTGTAGAAAAAGAAGCTTTAGGTGAGATGAATAAAGATGTAGAGCGATTGAAATTAATAGCTGATCGATTTTCCAAAATTGGATCTGTACCTCAATTATTTGAAGAAAATTTAATGGAGCATTTGAAAGGGATCGTGAGTTATATGGAAAAGAGAGCCTCGAAGAATGTTCGATTTACAATTGCGTGTGACAAGCCTGAAGTGTTGGTGGTGATTAGCGGTCCGTTGTTTGATTGGGTGATAGAAAATTTAATTAGGAATGCTTTAGATGCCATGGAAGGGAAAGGAGAAATTCATCTTCAAGTGACTGATGAAATTACCCAAACAATTATTGATTTAAGCGATACAGGAAAAGGGATTAGTCCTTCTAATATTCGAAAAGTATTTAAACCTGGTTTTTCAACAAAGAAGAGAGGTTGGGGATTAGGGTTGTCTTTGGCTAAACGAATTATGTCGGAATATCATTATGGAGATATTTTTGTGAAGCGTTCGGAGCTTGGTAAAGGCACCACTTTTAGAATTATTTTAAAAAGATAATATATTGATTAAATTTGCATCTCTACATAAATGCGTGGGTGGCGAAATTGGTATACGCGCTACTTTGAGGTGGTAGTGGCCGAAAGGCTGTGGGAGTTCGAATCTCCTCTCGCGCACATAAAATCAGAACGAAAGCGAAGAGCGAGAGCGTAGCGACGGCGATGAGTTTTCGTTCTGATTTTTTTCATCGCTCCCGCTCTGTTTCTCGCTCTTCACTAAAACAATTTATTATACCTTTCGATTTCCTGAATTTGGAAGTTTACCGTAAATCGAAAATATTTCATCTGCGTTGTCTTAAATTCTTGGAGGAAATAAAACTATCTTCATACGTCAAGGATCAATAAGGTAGGGCCTCAATGAGTAATGTACTTAACATTGCAGAAGGATCGGGCAAATTTTCTAAACCTGATCGGGGAGGTTTCTTTGTAATTGCAAGGGCTTCTATCTTTGAATGAGTTGAAGTTGTAGATGTGTTGCATGACCAAAGCAAAATAAGAGATACAGACATTGAAGGATTAATCGAGCATGCTGATGAACTTTCCAGAATATTATTTGCAAAGATTAAAAACCTAGAAAGTTAAAGCACTTATTTTTTTTCATGAATTCAATGATGAATGATGAAATTTTATTAACTGATTCGATAGTTGTAATCTTTAGCTCACTGAGCAATTTGAGAATGATATACAGAAGGAAAATGAATCACAATATTCATTTTCCTACTCATTCGCATTCTTTTTTCAATTAGTATAATTCGGTTAAATAAATTAGCGAAGTTTTTTCTTTAAATAGACTATGGTTAGATATGGCATACCATTATTTAATGACGAAACTGCGGCAACGATAGTAGTGGAAAGCCCACAGTGACGACGGAGGAGGCGCGAGGACTTGGAACGGATAGCGTGTTTGCCGCCCAAAGAAAAACAAAATTTAATACAAGAATATTCGAATAAATCGAATTAAGACTTTAGATTTATACAGAAATATTTACTTATGAAAACGAGTTGCTTGACAGTGGTTTTATTTTTAGTGGCATTCAATATATTAGCCCAAAAAGGGAAAGAGACGAAGCTGACTAAAGAGCAGGAAAAAGACTTGTTTAAACAAATCAAGCCTGAGAAAAGCAAGTTGTTGAATCAGTATGCAGTTCAAGCTTGTTCATGTATTGATTCTATCAAGCTTTTATCTAGAGGGAAAAAAGAAGTTAGCGAAGATGTGGCTGCTTGCATCGATAAGCAGGCTTTTATGTATCAAGTGATGGTGAAAACTTCTGAAACCATGTTTTCTGATAAGAACAACATTGAAGTGAATGATAATACTTCTTCCGCTGAGTATAGAAAATATTATTATGAATTAGAGCGCTGGATGATGGATAGTTGCGCCTCTTTAAAGGAAGCTGTAAAGTCGGATAACCAAGAAGCGGTTAATTCTATGTCTAAGAATCAGGCAGCTTTAGATGAATATTATTTGGGTATTGAGGAAAGTGGCAAAGAGCATTATGAAGAGGCCTTAGCGCATTGTAATAGGGCTGTAGCTATTGATCCAAATTTTGCCTTTTGTTGGGATAATATTGGAGTCTATAATCGAAAGTTGGGTCGTTATGATGAGGCTTTAAAAGCTTATAATAAATCTCTTGAAGTGTCTCCAAACGGGTTAACGCCTTTGCAGAATATTCCTGTAGTGTATGAATTTAAAAAAGAATATGATAAAGCAATAGTAGGCTATCAGCGCATGATAAAAATTTATAAGCAAGATCCTGAAGGTTATTTTGGGTTAGGTAGAATGTATGCAATCACAGGTGACATGGAGAATGCTTTGCAAAATATTTGTAAGGCATATAATTTATATATCATTTTTAAATCTCCTTATAGAACAGATGCTGAATCTATGATTGGGATGATTTATCGTGAAATGAAGAAAGATGGGAAAGTTAAAGTATTTAATAAAATATTGATTGAAAATGACATGGCACCCATCGATGAAAAAAAGTAGATTTGTGAAAGTATTATTCTAAAAAAGTAAATTTGAAATGAAATTTTATTGGGTATTTTTAGTTGGCCTAATTACTTGTATGATTTGTATGTCTTCTTGCAAAGCTGACAAGGTTATTCAATCTGATAATAATCTTGAAGAAATTTATCCTGAACAGACCAAGGATAAATATTGGATATTTTTATTAGCAGGCCAATCAAATATGGCAGGAAGGGCGGCTGTGGAAGCTGAAGATTGGAATGATAATTCACATATTTTAACAGTCAATGAGCAAGGAGATTGGATAGTTGCGCAAGAACCTTTGCATTTTTATGAACCTGCATATGCTGGTTTAGATTGCGGACTTTCTTTCGCTCAGGAAGTTATTTTAGAAAAGCCAGATTCGTTTCACATTGTATTGATTCCATGTGCAGTAGGTGGCACAACAATAGAGCAATGGCTAGGCGATTCTTTATGTCGAGGTGTAAAACTTCTTTCGAACTTTAAGCAGCAGGTTAAGCATGCGCAATCCTTAGGAACCATCAAAGGTGTCTTATGGCATCAAGGCGAGAATAATGCGAATCAACAAGGTGTCCAAAGCTATTTGTCTAATTTAATTAATTTGGTGGATACTTTTCGGAATATTACAAAAGTTAAAAATCTGCCATTATTTATTGGCACTTTAGGCAGTTTTGCTAAAGATGCCGAAACACAAATGTATTGGAATAAATTAAATGAGGAAATGCTTAAGTTGGTTGAACAACGAAAGGAAGTGTATGTCATTCAAACCGCTGAATTAACTGATAAGGGAGATCATTTACATTTTGATTCAAATTCACAAAGATTGCTTGGAAAGAAATTTGCCCATGTAGTGAATCTTTTTGTGCATTAAGTTTAGTTTGATTGAGTAAGTTGATGATGTCTTAGAATGTATTTACCAATTACATCAAATTCAATATTCACTAGATCATTGATGTGAACCTGAGCAATGGACGTGTGTTCGAAGGTGTAAGGAATGATAGCTACTTCGAATGTGGTGGCAGAAATATTAAAACAAGTCAAACTTGTACCATTGATACATATAGAGCCTTTCTCGATCATCAATGTGCTAAATGAAGGATGAATGTCAAATTTGAAAGTCCAGAAATTATCAGCATCTATTCTATCGATACACAGGGCGGTAGAATCAACATGTCCTTGAACTAAGTGTCCATCTAAACGATCTTGTAAGCGAATACATCTTTCGAGGTTGATTTTCATGCCAATCTTCCAATGTTTGAGTGTTGTTTTTGAAATGGTTTCAGGCACAGCGCACACTGTGTGTATATTATTTTCAATAGCTGTAATAGTCATGCAAATACCATTGTGTGCGACAGATTGATCTATTTTTAATTCATGAGAAATTGGACTTTCTACTTCAATGAGCAGATTTTCTCCGTCTTGTATTAATTTTTTAAGAGTACCTAAAGACTCAACAATTCCTGTAAACATCGATTATTGTTTAATAGCAGTTCCGTGATGGTTGCTGCTTCCTGTGCTAGTTTGAAGAAGATATTGCATGGTGAATTGGGTGCTATCAAAAATGCCTGTTTTGCTTGCTTTCCCAGAAATGGTATCTTGACTACCCGTGCAAAAAGTTTGTCCATTGCCCACTAGGCTATCCAAGGTGAATGAATAAAACCGATTAGCTTTGGCTGTATGTATCAAAGTTCCACAAAACCCAGTAATTTGTAAATGACTGCTATCAACCATTTGAACATTCAGCGGAAATGAATCAATGGCAATTACATTTCCTGTGCTATCAATCAAACTATCTTTAAATAAATAATCTCCAGCGAAAATCTGTGCAGGATAAATACAGGTAGAATTGTCAGGAATGCCAGGGAAATCCCAGTTGTAATTGATTGCTGAAGGATCGTTACAATAAGGCTTAGAAATTCTGCTATCAGTGAATGGAGACGGATCTTCATACCGTTTACAGGCTGAGATAAGCAGAACTAAAACTAGCAATTGGATTAATTTCATATCGAACAAATTTAACGTCCTTTTGCCGAAAATATTATATTCTCAATTAATTTTGGATTATTCATAGAATTACCTACATTTGCAATCCCTTAAACGAGAAAAATAAACGTATGTTAATTATTGATTCAAAAGATTGCGAAAGCATTGACAAGGCCCTTAAGAAGTATAAGAAAAAATTTGAAAAAGCGCACATCCTTATACAATTGCGTGGACTTCAATCATTTACTAAAAAGTCAGTGGTTCGTCGTACTCAGGTAAAGAAAGCAATTTATCGCCAAGAAATTGCTGCTGGTTTACGTGAGCCTGCAAGAAAATAATCTTGTATCTTTATCCCAAAGACTGATTTCATGAAATATGTTTCAGATTTTGTGGGGTATTTACAACACGAAAAAAGATATTCAATTCATACTGTTCAAGCTTACCAACGTGATCTTGAGCAGTTTTTTTTGTATATCACCCAACATTACGAAACCGATGTGATCGAGGATATTAGCCATATTCATATCAGAAGCTGGTTGGCCTCTATGCGCGAAGATGAAATTCAAGCAAGGTCGATTAATCGAAAAATTTCTACACTTAAATCTTTTTATAAGTTTTTACTGAAAAAAGAAATCGTATCTAAATCTCCTATGGTGAAAATTATTTCACCCAAAAGTACCAAAAGACTACCCAGTTTTGTGAATGAAAAAAATATGGAGCAGTTGGTGAATCATGTTGAATTTAGTGCTGATTTTAAAGGGCTAACCGAAAGATTGATTATCGAAATATTGTATCAAACGGGCATGAGAAGGTCTGAGTTGCAAGGGATCAAGATGTCGGACATTCAAACTTATCAAAAGTCAATTAAAGTATTAGGGAAGGGGAACAAAGAAAGAATTATTCCTATTCAGCCAGCATTATTAGCCTTGATAAAACGCTATCAGGATGAAAGAAGGCTTATTGTACAAGAAGATCACGATTTATTACTTGTTCGACAAAATGGGAAAGCACTTTACCCTAAATACATCGATTTGGTCGTGCGAAAGTATCTTGGGTTAGCAACAACCTTAGAGAAAAAAAGTCCACATGTGTTACGACATACCTTTGCTACCCATTTACTCAATCAAGGTGCAGATTTAAATGCTGTGAAGGAATTATTAGGTCATGCAAACTTAACAGCCACACAGATTTACACACATAATACCATCGATAAATTAAAAGAAATTCATCGTAAAGCTCATCCAAAAGCCTAAGACATTATTGGATGAAATTTGATTTGCAGGACTTATCTTCGTTCTTTAAAACAGCAAAGATTGAAAATAACTTTTTTAGGCACAGGCACTTCCCAAGGTGTACCTTTAATAGGTTGTCAATGTAATGTTTGTCAATCACCAAACTCATTAGATAAAAGATTAAGATCGTCCTTGCTTATAGAGTCTGAAACAACAACGATTGTGATTGATACTGGTCCAGATTTTAGACAGCAAATGCTCAGGCAAGATGTGAGGAAATTAGATGGGGTTGTATATACGCATAGCCATAAAGATCATTTGGCTGGTTTAGATGATGTAAGGGCATTTAATTTCTTGCAAGAAAAATCTATGGACATTTTTGCAAGCGAAGAAACTCAAGCTCAAATACGGGCAGAATTTGCTTACATATTTTCGGGAGCCAATTACCCAGGTATTCCGAAAATAGAATTACACACCATCACCAAAGAATCAGAAATTGTAATTGGAGATATCAAACTAATTCCAATTGAAGTAATGCATTACAAAATGCCAGTGCTCGGTTTCAGAATCCAAGATTTTACATATATCACGGATGCAAATTTTATTTCAGAAGAAGAAGCATTGAAAATTCAAGGTTCCAAATATTTGGTTCTGAACGCTTTAAGACGAGAGAAGCACATTTCACATTTCACTTTAGAGGAAGCCATCGCTTGGTCTTATAAATTGAATGCCGAACAAACATTTCTTACGCATATCAGTCACCAACTTGGTCTGCATCAAGATTTAATGGATGAGTTACCTTCAGGTATAAGTTTAGCCTACGATATGCTTTCAATTGAAATTTAATTTTTATATTTTTACTGAAAATTATCAATTATGGATTCCAAGCAAAGGCCGGTAATCAATGTGTCTTTCTCCTACAATCCGCTAGAAGAAACACTTGAAGTTTCTCAAAAAAAGCAATCAATTTTTATCGGAATTCCTAAAGAGAATTCCTTTCAAGAAAATAGGGTGCCCCTAACGCCTAGTGCAGTATCGGTGATAGTAAACAATGGCAATAAGGTAGTGATAGAACACCTTGCAGGCATGTCCTCTTCATTTAGTGACAATGAATATTCAGAGGCTGGAGCCCAAATAGTGTATGATAAAAATGAAATCTTTCAAGCGGATATTATTCTCAAAACAGCCCCTATTGCCCAAGATGAATTAGATCTGCTCAAAAAGGATCAAATAATATTTTCTCCTGTTCATATACCTTCCTTGTGCAAGAAAGATCTTGAAATATTTCTTGATAAAAAAATTATTGGTATCGCCTTAGGAAATATCAAAGATGATGCAGGAAATTTTCCTATCGTTCGGTCTATGAGCCAAATTGCAGGAGTTCATGCCATACACATAGGTTCAAAGTATTTAAGTAATGTGCACCAAGGAAGGGGCATTTTATTAGGAGGAATTGCTGGCGTGCCTCCAGCTAAAGTTGTCATTATTGGTGCTGGTATGGTAGGAGAGTATGCAGCCAGAACTGCATTAGGTTGCGGGGCCATGGTACAAGTATTTGATAATTCAATTTACAGACTCATGCGCTTGCAACGTACAGTTGGTCAAACCGTTTTCACCTCAGTAGTTGATCCTGTAATTTTAGCTAAAGCCTTGCAAGAAGCTGATATCGCTATAGGTGCATTAAAACCGCAAAAGGGTATAGTGCCTATGGTTGTGACAGAGTCTATGGTCGAAAAAATGAAACCTGGTTCTGTCATCATTGATGTGAGTATCGACAATGGAGGTTGTTTTGAAACATCTAATTTAACCACTCATGAAGATCCAATTTTTATAAAACACGATGTGATACATTATTGCGTACCCAATATAGCTTCAGCAGTTTCACGCACGGCCTCTAATGCTATCAGCAATATATTAATGCCGTTGATATTATCTTGTTCAGAAACTTCAGGTGGTTCAGATATGATGCTTCAAAATAAACCTGGCTTACTTGCTGCCACCTATGTATACAAAGGGAAATTAACTAGTCGAGCCTTGTCTAAAAAGTTTGATATAAAATATATTGATTTAAACCTTATCTTGTCCTCGAACCTATAAAGAAATTGTATGCCTAATCACAGAATGAATAAGGCCATGGCTGGTTATCATATTCTTATGATATTGTCTGCAGTAGATTTTCATTTTCATATTGCAGAGGAAAAAATTATCAGAGAATTCATGTTTCAAGAATTTCCTTTCAACTTGAATCTAGATCGAGAAATGGATATTATTAGCAAACTAAAGCATGATGAGTGGATGCCACATTTTATTAAATGTGTCGAAGATTTTCTAGATGATTCAACGCTTGAAGAAAGAAACGATTTCTTGAAATTTGCTGTCTATCTTGCCAAAGCAGATCAGGTGATCACAAAGGTCGAAAACGATTATTTACAAATTTTATTTGATGCTTGGGATTTTCACCTAGAGTAAATGTTGTAATCAATTTTATATTTTTTTCTTGGGCGGCAGACACGCTATCACTCATACTCCAGCTCGTTTTGAGGAACGAGCTGGGGTATCCGTTCTATCGTTGCCGCTAGGATCCCAAAATAATAGTTGAAGTTGAAAATTATTTGCTCAATGATTATCCGCTAAGCTACCTTATAAAACAAATAAACACAGATATCATTTATCTAATACCAATTAATTGCAAGAAATCTCCATAGAATAGACGGCCTAAGATTCGAGGCAGCTAAAAATATTGAAATTGAAGCCAAACTTTTATCCGCTGTTTGAGCACAAGCAAATAATGCTATATGGCGAGTATCTTGATGTGCGAGTTTGGATAAAAGTGGCGTAGATGAAATTATTTTTATGCCAAGAATCTTCAGCCTAGACTTTTTGCTCAACTTTTGCGTCATGGCAAAAGTGGAAAAACAAGTGGGTATCTTTACGGATGATCATATTTTGCTCTAATCCTTTCGAGAAGTAAAGATGAAATATGTAATTCGCGAAACTGCAAACTTTATAACCTGTTGATTAATTCATCAGCAAATTCACTTGTTTTCAAGAGTGTTGCATTCTCCATCAATTTATGAAAATCAATAGTCACCTTTTTGCTTTTGATAGTTCTGCTTAAAGCACTTAGAATTAAATCAGCTGCTTCTTTCCAACCCATATATTCTAACATCATTACGCCACTTAAAATCACTGAAGATGGATTCATGGTGTTTGTATTCGCGAACCTTGGTGCAGTGCCATGCGTGGCTTCGAAAACTGCATAGCCTGTTTGATAATTAATATTAGCACCCGGCGCAATACCAATACCTCCAACTTGAGCTGCTAAAGCATCACTAATATAATCTCCATTCAAATTTAAGGTGGCTATTACACTATAATCTTGTGGGGCTAATAAGGCTTGTTGTAAAAAATTATCAGCAATGGCGTCTTTTACTATTACTCTGCCACCTATGCTCGCCACTTTCATTTCTTCATTGGCCACAGCTTCGCCACTTTCTTGTTTAGTTTTTTCCCATTGGTTCCAAGTATATACTTTTTCTTTGAACTCACTTTCTGCCAATTCATATCCCCAATTTTTAAAGGCGCCTTCAGTAAATTTCATGATATTGCCTTTATGTACTAAAGTTAATGAAGGAAGTTTATTTTCAATGGCATATTTAAGCGCCGCACGAATTAGCCTTTCACTTCCTTCTTTTGAAACTGGCTTTATACCAAAAGAGGTTGTTTCAGGGAAACGTATATTTTTAACGCCCATCTCATTTTGTAAAAAGTGAAGCATTTTTTCTGCCTCTTTTGTGCCAGTCATAAATTCTATGCCAGCATAAATATCTTCTGTATTTTCTCTAAAAATAACCATATTTACTTTCTCAGGGTGCCACATCGGGGAGGGGGTCCCTTCAAAATACTGCACAGGTCTAAGACAAACATACAAATCAAGTTCTTGTCGCAGCGCCACATTTAAGCTTCGAATTCCACCTCCTACGGGAGTTGTTAGAGGTCCTTTGATAGAAATGATATATTCTTTAAACGCTTGCATAGTTTCTTCAGGCATCCAACTGCCTGTTTGGTCAAAGGCTTTTTGTCCAGCTAAGACTTCTTTCCATTCGATTTTTCTAACGCCTTGATATGCCTTTTGCACTGCAGCATCAAACACACGCACACTCGCTTTCCAAATATCTGGTCCAATGCCGTCGCCTTCAATAAAAGGAATAATTGGTTGATCAGGAACTTGTAATTGCCCATTAGGGAGCATCGTGATTTTGTTTGCGCTCATAATTTTATTTTTGAAGCGCAAAAGTAAGTCTAGTAAGAATAACCTTGAAATTATTTTTTAACGTCGACGATTTGATTTGATTTTTTCCAAAACATCAGTTTAATTTCTTCTTTTTTACTGATCAGTTTTACATAATAAATACCATCCTCAAAACTTCCCCAAGGTATTGAAATAATTTTAGGTTCAGCATCCACTGTTTGAATGGCGCTGAATACAACTATGCCTTTTTCATTGGTCATGGATACTTTGAAGTTTTTTTTCTTTACTCGGCTGATTTCAAACTTAGCAAATTGTCCAGTTGAGTCAGGAATAATCCGAATCGAATTATTGGCCTGAGCAAAATAGGCTGTTCCTAGAAAAAAGAAGATAAATAGTAAGTAGCATTTCATCAGTTGCAACAAATTTAATACCTATTTTATTTTATTTAGCTTTAATGTACAGGAAGATAGCATACAGATGAAAATTATATATATATAATTAGCCTAATTCATCAAGGAATTGGCATGTTATTTGAACTTTGAAGTTTATCCATAAGTTATCCACTTTTTCCGAGCCTTCAAAACATCTACTATGAAATCAAAAAATACAGTTGTTAAAATTATGAATGCCAAAGGGCTACCAGTCAAAGAAGTACTTATTAGTGAACATGACAGATATATAGATCTCTCATTTCTTCAACGTGGTGAATATCTGTTGAAGCTAATTAGTGAAAAAAGTATTCGTATGCAGCGCGTGTTCAAAAAGGTGTAGGGCTTTACTCCTTCGTTTCATTAGATTTCTCTTTTTTGCCGCTTCCTTTATGAGTAAATTTAATTAAGGAAGTAGTTTCATCTAAATCTGCAATGAGGGTGTCTCCTTCTTTTACTTGCATGTTTAAAATTTCTTCTGCTAAAGGATCTTCTAAATATTTTTGAATGGCTCTATGCAATGGCCTAGCTCCAAATTGTTGATCATATCCTTTCTCACTTAAAAAGCTTTTCACTTTTTCTGTTAGTTCAAGTTTAAATCCTAAGGCTTGTAATCGCTTCATCACATTAGCCATCACTAAGTCTATAATTTGATAAATATGTTCTTGACTTAATGAATTAAATACAATTACATCATCAATTCTATTTAAAAATTCTGGTGCAAAAGTTCTTTTTAAAGCCTTTTCAATGACGGCTTTACTATTTTCATCAGCCCCTTCAGTTTTTGTTTTTGTAGCAAAGCCCACACCATCACCAAATTCTTTTAATTGTCTCACCCCTATATTCGATGTCATGATGATGATAGAATTTTTAAAATCTACCTTTCTACCCATGCCATCTGTCAATTGTCCGTCATCTAAAACTTGTAATAAAATATTATAAATATCTGGATGTGCTTTTTCGATCTCATCGAGAAGTATAATAGAGTATGGTTTTCTTCTGACTTTTTCAGTGAGTTGACCGCCTTCTTCATAACCTACATATCCCGGAGGTGCCCCAATTAATCTGCTCACAGAAAATTTCTCCATATACTCACTCATGTCTATGCGAACCAAAGCATCTTCGGTATCGAACATATTACGTGCAAGAGCCCGAGCTAATTCCGTTTTACCTACGCCAGTTGGTCCAAGGAAAATAAATGAACCTATAGGTTTCTTAGGATCTTTTAATCCAACTCGATTTCGTTGAATTGCTTTTACCACTTTCTTGATAGCATCTTCTTGTCCTACAACAACACCGCGTAAATCTTCGCCCATATTTCTGAGCTTTTCATTTTCTGCAGCCACCATTCGTTTAACAGGGATACC
>JAGNOY010000283.1 GCA_017989935.1 Chitinophagaceae bacterium | reverse complement strand
GACAAACACAATACCTTTGGATGGTTTGTAACACCTCGCTTACTATTGAAATATCAAGTAAGTGAAAATACAGATCTTCGCGCTTCTTTTGGTACAGGTTGGCGTACTGTAAATTTATTTGCTGAAAATATTAATCTCCTTACCAGCAATAGAGATATACTTTTTAAAGAAAAATTAAGACCTGAGAAATCTATCAATATGGGTTTCAATGCAACTCAAGCATGGAAAATAAAACAAATAGATTTTACTGCATCATTTGACTTTTACCATACTCAATTTCAAAATCAATTTTTCCCTGATTATGACAGCAATTCAAATTTGGCTGTCATCGCTAATTTTACCGAGCCTTCTATTTCGAATGCTTTACAAACCGAGTTAACGGCTGATTTCATGAAAAAGTTAAATATCAGAGTGGCTTATAATTTTCTAGATGTTTTTAGGATAATCAACAAACAAAAAGTTTTATTACCCTTTAATGCCCGTCATCGTTTTTTAGTCGTTGCTAGTTTGCATTCTCAAAAACCACTTTGGCAAGTAGATTTGAACTTGCATTGGTATGGACAACAACGTTTGCCTAGTTCACTTACCTTGCCTGCAGAATTAAAACAACCTGACTACTCCAAACCGTTTACTATTTTAAGTCTTCAATACACCCATACATTGAAAAAAATTGAACTCTTTGGGGGTTGTGAAAATATTTTTGATTTTAGACAAATACGTCCTATTATCGGATATCAAAAACCATTTGATCAATACTTTGACACCTCCTTCGCATGGGGGCCAACACGAGGAAGAGAGCTATATGTTGGTTTACGTATTAAATTGGCGCCAATAGAAGAAAAAGAAAAGGATGAGTAATTTAAGCCATCTGATTTCAGTAGCAGGTTAGGAGAGAAACAATTTATCCTTCTCCCATTTCATATATAGGTACTTGGTGCGTCCAAGCTTCATCGTCCAAACTATAACAATGTACTTCTCTGCCATTCGTTAAAACTAAGTAGGCTGCTTTGAGTATCGTGTTATAAGACAACAATTGACTTAAGCTTGCTGGATTAATGGCTTCATTTTCTTGCTTCACTTCAACGAGCATCCAAGGTTTATCTTGTTTATACACCACGATGTCATAACGTTTAACTCGTTGCCCTAACTTCAATTGTTTTTCAACCGAAATTAAAGAAATGGGGTATCCTTTTTCATGAATAAGATAATGTAAAAATTGTTGTCTCACCCATTCTTCGGGTTGTAGCAGAATCCATTTTCGTCGCACAGGATCAAAAATATATTCTTTTCCTTCTATAGTCTTTGTTTTCAATGTCAAGGTAGATAGTCATCAAATATAAGATTGAAAGAGAAAATAACAAGACGAAATAAACAGGCAAGGAGAAATTTTGCTACGGAGTGCGTGAGTGATGGTAACGGAAATCGGCATTGTCGCCGATGGGAATCGGCGGCAATGCCATTGGAGTGAACAGCACGACCCTAGTCCGTTCTGCCTCAGACGGACAAGGGGCACGCCCAAAAAAATAGAGGATTATTTTCAATTACTTATTGAATTCGAATAATTGAATTAAATTCAACCCGCTAAAACAAGTGCATGAAAACATTATTCAGACGAAAATCGATTCAGAAAATATTAGCCGATAGCGCTGCAGGCTATGGTGATGGCGAAGGACATATGATGCATAAAGTGCTCGGTGTGCGTGATTTGACCTTCTTTGGCATAGCCGCAATTATTGGTGCAGGAATTTTTACCAGCATTGGAAAGGCTTGTTTTGATGGTGGTCCGGCAGTGATATTCTTGTATCTATTTACTGCCATGGCATGTGGATTTGCCGCTTTATGCTATGCCGAATTTGCAAGTCGAGTACCTGTGTCAGGTAGCGCCTATACCTATGCCTATGTGGCCTTTGGAGAAATTTTTGCATGGATAATTGGATGGGACTTATTGATGGAATATGCCATTGGCAATATTGCAGTAGCGATTTCGTGGAGTGAATATTTCACCCATCTCACTTCAGGTTTTGGAATACATATTCCGCATTGGATGACGATGGATTATTTAACCGCCAAAAGTGGATTTGCAGATGTGAATACTTTGCTAGCCCAAGGTGAAATCATGACTAAAATTGATCCTGTTCTTATCGAAAAATATCAAGCATGGACTCAAGCACCGATGCTTGGCTCCTTGCGATTAATTATGGATGTACCTGCGTTTGCAATTGTTGCTATCATCACTGCCATCGTTTTTGTAGGCATACACGAAAGCAGACGCATGAGTAATTTAATGGTAATCATAAAATTATTAGTTATTTTTTTAATTATTGTGTTGGGTGCTTATTATGTTGAACCTGCCAACTGGAGTCCTTTTGCGCCAAATGGTGTTGCTGGAATTTTGAAAGGCGTTTCTGCTGTATTTTTTGCCTATATAGGATTTGATGCCATATCTACCACAGCTGAAGAGTGTAAAGATCCTCAACGAGATTTACCACGGGGTATGATTTATGCCTTAATTATTTGTACAGTCTTGTATGTCGTATTGGCTTTAGTACTTACAGGCATGGTACCCTATACACAATTAAATGTACCTGACCCCTTGGCGATGATATTCGAAGCTAGAAATTTACCAATCATAGCAGGTATAGTTGCCGTGAGTGCTATTGTAGCGACTGCCAGTGTATTGCTAGTATTTCAAATGGGACAGCCTAGAATCTGGATGAGTATGAGTCGAGATGGTTTGTTGCCTAAAATATTTTCGCGCATGCATCCCAAATTTAAAACACCTTCTTTCTCTACCATCTTAACTGGTTTTGTGGTGGCAGTGCCTGCATTATTTTTAAATTTAGATATTGTGATTTCCTTGACTAGTATTGGCACTTTATTTGCCTTTGTGCTTGTTTGCGGAGGCATTTTGGTATTGGATCGAGACGAGACTTTACCTGCAAGCAAATTCAAAGTACCTTATATCAATGGTAAGTTTTTTATCCCAGGCTTATTTTTAATTTCACTCACATTAGTGATACTTTATGCGCCTAATCATTTCAACTATATTTTCACCTTAAATGGATTGCCCATGTTGCTATTTTGGATCATTTGTTTGGTTGTGAGTGTGTATAGTTTTCTCAGAAATTATTCAAGCATCCCTGTACTTGGTTTAATTTCTTGCTTTTATTTAATGGCTCAAGAAACACCTAAAATTTGGTTGCGTTTTTTAATATGGCTTGCCATAGGATTAATTATTTTCTTTCTTTATAGTAGATCACATAGTAAGTTGGCAGAGAAGAAAACAGCATAAACCTATGATCCGAGTTTTTTTTAGAAATTTCTTAAAAAAATTAACATAGAATAAATTTCACGTAGGGGTATTTGCTCAATTGATTGTCCTAGTGCAAATACCTTTTATGACGATTAAACTTTGGGCTTGCATGCTCATAACTGTGCTTTCAATTTCCTTGCAAGGGACTGCTCAACTATATACACAAACCCTTCGTGGACAAGTGATTGAGAAAAATATTCAAAAACCAATCATGGGTGCAACCATACAGATTGAAGGCACGAGCCTAGGTGCAGTTAGCGATATAGAGGGGAATTTTAGCATACAGGATATTCCGATTGGCAGACATCAACTTATTTGTACGGCCATGGGTTTCAAGGAATTGGTATTACCCAATATCCTTATACAATCTGGTAAAGAAATGGTGATTACTATCGCCATGGAAGAAAAAATACATGAAAGAAAAAATATTGTCATCAAAGGAAACTCGAAGAAAAATAAACCGCTGAATGAAATGAGTTTGGTAA
>JAGNOY010000282.1 GCA_017989935.1 Chitinophagaceae bacterium | reverse complement strand
GGCGAGTGATGGTAATATTTAATTGATTATACTCTTCATTTGTTTTATTGTATTCAGCTTCAGCGACTGAAAATTTCTCTTGACTTTGTTGCAATTGCGAAAAAGCTAGCGTCATTTGTTGCTTCATTTCACCATAATGAATTTGCGTTTCTTGAATCGAATATCTAGTTGCATCGAGTTGTTCATTTAGTTGTTCGATACGTGCTTCTGATTGTTCGTTTTGGTGATTGAAGTTTTCTATTCTATGATCAATTTGGGCCAATTGATTTTCATGGCGACTAATTTCTTCTTTTGTTCTTTGAAGTTGTTGATCTTTTAGCTGTTGATTGTATCCTACTATCTGGTCTTGCGTATCTGTAATTTGTATTTTATGCGCATTGACAGATTCTGTTAAAGCTTGAATTTCTTGTTTCAATTTATCAAGTCTTTGCGTACGGCCGATTTTATTTCCTTCGAAAATCCCTACCGACCCACCAACTATGAGTTGCTTGGTTTGATAGCCAGCACCATCTTGTTGCAACACCGTTGCATTAGGTGCATCAATTTGACTTTCTGTTCCTTGGGCAATATACACTTGACTGAGTAAATGCTGTAAGAGTGGTTTATATTTTTCTTCGCATTGTACAAGATCAAGTGCTGCAATAAAATTATTTACAGCCGGTGTTGATTGTGCAGCTTGCAACTCAGATAAAATAAAAAATCCAGCTTTCCCTTTTTTGTGTTCTTTCAATAAAGCAATGGCCTCATAGGCTTGTGCAGGATTATCAACTACATAATAGTTTAAGTACTTATCTAAATAATTTTCAATGGCTATTCTATATTCATCTTGCACATTAAACAATTCAGAAAGCAATGAAGCTTGATGATTCCAACCTGAACCTTTATTTAAAAACTTAATACTATCCGGATACCCTTCTAAGCTATCGATTAAGGATTTCAAAAGATTGTATTCGTTTTGCGTCGAATCTAATTTTCGATTTTCTTCAAAAAGCAACACACGATAATCTTCAAGTTTAGCTTGTGAACTCAATAGTTTTTCGGTGGCTTCTTCTTGAACTTTAACCAATTCCTTCAATAAATTTTCTTTTTCAGTTAGATTTAATTGAAGCTCATGCTTTTGATTTTCTTGCTTTTGTATTTCAGCTTTTCTATTCTCTTTTTCATCAACCAACTGCTGAATTGATCTCTGTTGATTGTTGATATTATTCTCGGCAATGGCAACAGTTTTCTCTGCATCAAATTGTTTAATTTGAAGCTGTTGATGCTCTGTACGCAATTTATCTAAATCAGATTTTTGTGTGTCGTACACGCTGCGTGTAAGATCAAGCGAAGTTCTAAGTTCTTCGAGTTTCGATTTGAATTGAACCAAGGTTTCTTCCTCATTCACCAATTTCTTCACTGATTCTTCACTAGACTTTTGAAGTTGTGCGGTTTGTAGGGCAGCTTCAGTGGCGTTCTTCTGAATATTAGAAAGCAATTGGTGAAGGTGTTCGATTTTTTGAGAAGATAAGTTTTTATCATTCTCTAATGAACGTAATTGATTTAATCCTTCATTAAAAGCCTTTTGTAAATGATGTAATTCTTCTTCTCGTTTGGCAAGTTCTAATTTTTGCACTTCGAGTGCAGCACCATCAGTAGATATGATAGTATCCATAGATAAAATTTTATCTACTTCTTGCTGCTGTTGGGCACTCAATGTTTGATAAGAAGAATTAAAATCTTCTAAGGATGCCTTTACGAACTCTACACTAACATCTTTATATTCGTTTTTAATGGTGTGGTATTTCTCTGCTTTTCGAGCTTGACTTTCTAATGTTCTAAGATTATTTGATATTTCAAATAATAAGTCTTCAATGCGATTCAGATCTTGTTCTGTGGCATCTAACTTTTGTTTCGCTTCTTTTTTTCTTGTTTTATAAATCGAAATTCCTGCAGCTTGTTCAAGCATTCTGCGACGACTATTTTCTTTATCCTTTATGATGTCATCTACCATCCCTAACTCAATAATCGAATAGCTATCCGAAGTAACACCTGTATCCATAAATAGGTTGGTGATATCTTTCAGTCTGCAAGTCACATCATTTAGTCTGTATTCACTTTCGCCATTTTTATAAAATTTCCTAGAAATGGTTACCACATTAAATTCCGTGGGTAATAAATTTTTGGTATTTTCAAAGGTTAAAGAAACCTCTGCTAAACCAGATCCATTTCGTGTTTTTGATCCATTGAAAATCAAATCTTCTAAATTATCTGAACGAAGTGTTTTAATTTTATGTTCTCCAATTACCCAACGAATGGCATCTACAATGTTAGATTTTCCACATCCGTTTGGTCCTACTATTCCTGTAATTTGATTATCTAAATTGATGATAGTTTTATCAGCAAAACTTTTAAATCCTTTTATTTCTAATGACTTCAGTCGCACTATTCTTATTTTTTGGGAGCGTGAATATACATAAGGCTAGGTTGAATTTTTCCTTTTAAAAACTTAAATTCATTTCATGTGTGTATTTACTCGAAAATCAAGGATAACCTGTGGATAACCTGTGAATTTTCAGTAAAAAACCCAGCATATTTGTGAATCAACAAGTTTATAAACTGTGTAACAAATAAATACAAAAGCCTTTATAAGTTTCGAAGAATAACATGAATCCATACTTCACTCTATACTTGTCAACTACTTTATATAGACAAACGCTTATCTAATGGGTAAATTTCATTACTCAAAACCTCAAGTTGCTTAAAATCTGAATGAATTGGATTCAGTATATAATTAAATTCCTCTGGAATCACTGCAGATGGCACTTTCAAAATCCATTGTGTTGGATCTTGAAGAAAATGATCTCCAATAAACCGAGTGTATTCTATATCCAAATGCCAGTTTTTCTTTAAAACATCAGCTGAAATTATTTTCACACTTTGCGCTGGAAACCTAAGTTGAATCAAATGAAAGGAAGTCTGAAAATGTTCAATATTTCTTTTATTCACTAAAATCTCAAGCACAGCTAACGATATATGTTCACAGCCATAAACCATAGCATTTCCAATTGAATTCCATCTTCCACCAAACAACATGGCCCCTTCGCCTCTCAAATCATCCTTAAATCCAGAGGCCGCCAATCTATAAATCGTCATGCAGAAATCCCATATTGTAAACGACCAATTAATTGAATCACTTCTTGAATACCTGCATAAGACTGCATATGATCTATAGGCTTGCGATTACCAAGCGAAAACACAGGGCTATGCACCCAATTTTTCAGCCCCTCTCGACCAAACAAGGCATTACCCATATCAATTAATTTTTCGGTAAGCAAAATCAATTCTATTTGCAAGCCATGAAAGGCATTGTTGTCTTTGGCATAACGATGCAAAGTTCGCTCACTGAGATGCAAAATTTCAGCCCACTCATTCAATGTAAATGGCGCCTTGTCAGCAATTCTTTTAAAATATTTGTACGTAAAATCTTTTACCTCAGGATGTGAAGTCTTAGGAATTGGAGGCAGCCTATATTCACTCATGTTGTCGTTGACTGTATCTATCGACTTAGTTATTTTTTTCATATACGCCTTTTGTCACACAAAGATACGACAACTGACTTAATAATTTCTATTTCTCCAATATATTATTTCTACACTTTTCAATGCAATAAAATTCGCACGTCAAAAATGAATGTCAAATAATTTTATATAGCTTTTTTTAGGGTGGCAGACACGCTATCACTCATACGCCGCTGCCTCCCAAAGCCTCGGCAGACGGGGTATCCGTTCTATCGTTGCCACGGCATTTCGGTAAAAAATTAAA
>JAGNOY010000281.1 GCA_017989935.1 Chitinophagaceae bacterium | reverse complement strand
AAAATGAAAAAAATGTTTCACATTTCATAGTACAAAGAAAAAATGAAACAGGTCAATTTATAGATATTTCAAAAATTGAAACACTAAAAAGTTCGAATGTAATCAAGACTTATACTTTCTTAGATCACCTTCTAGATCAACAAAACAAGTCCTTCATATACCGAATAAAAATGATAGATTTTGATGGGCAAATCAATTATTCTAACCTCGTTAAAATAAATTTATCTCAATCGAATGAATTATCCTTTTACCCAAATCCATTTATGCATGAACTTAATTTAGTAGGAGAATTCCCTGCTGAAGACAATTTCAATCTAAAGCTCATAAATCTGCTCGGTCAAGAATTATATTCAATAGAAATCAAAGATACAAACCCTAAAATTAACCTCCCTGCATATCTTGCCTCAGGAATGTATATCCTCAAACTTTCAAATGAACTAGGCGTTGAAATGTATCGAAAAGTCCTTAAACAATAATTCCTACTCAAACATAGGGGCTCCAAAAATAGCATACAATATGCCCAATAAAATAAAAATAGAAAGCGCCACAGCTAAAAAGATAATGGTTCTTTTTTGAGCAATGTTTACTGCTTCCATTTTATGCATTTCCCCTAATCGATTGACAGTATTCTCGATTTTATTAAAAGCAGTTTCGCCTTTTATGATATAATCGTAAGCCCCGTTACGCATGCTTTCTAGGGCAATATTAATATTATCTTGACCACTAAACATGATAACTTTCGTTATTGGACTTGCTAACTTAATTTCCTTCAGAATTTCAATACCATTTTTAGCATTGGAATTATTAGAATTTAAATGATAATCTAATACCACAATTTCAGGATTCAAGGCAGCTACATCTTTCATGGCATCTTCGCCATTTGCAAATGTCTTTAACTCGAAAATGTAACGTTCTTTTAAATAATCACTAATCATCTCAGTTTGAACTGGATCATCATCAATTACAAACATATACCTAACGCTCTCTAGCATGATATTTTCATCTGCCATAAAAATATTTTTGCGAAAGGTAAAGCTTTTAACGAAAATCTAAAAATTATAAAGGGGCTATTTAGAGAATATGATAATTATCATAACAAAAACAGTGTTGAATAAGTTTTAAAACAACCTGCCTGAAAAAAAGATGAGCCTTTGGTGGGAATTGAACCCACGATCTCTTCCTTACCAAGGAAGTGCTCTACCACTGAGCCACAAAGGCAAAAAGGAAGCCTTTAAACAAAGACTCCTGCGATTTTACAATCAACAGGAGCAAAGACTTAAAAAGAGCGGAAGAACAGAATCGAACTGTCGTCATCAGCTTGGAAGGCTGAGGTAATAGCCACTATACGACTTCCGCAGATCAATGAACGAATTGAAACCAACTCAATCCAGTGGGCAGTGATGGATTCGAACCACCGTAAGCTTACGCTAGCAGATTTACAGTCTGCCTCCTTTAGCCACTCGGACAACTACCCTACAAAAAAAAAGAGCCACTTGCCGGAATCGAACCAGCGACCTACTGATTACAAATCAGTTGCTCTACCAGCTGAGCTAAAGTGGCTTCTTAAAGACATATGAAGCAAAGACAACAATTTGTCTTCTCTAATGTTTTTGTGTAAAAATTAAGATCTACTTTTTAATGGACTGCAAATGTATATATTCAATTCTAATTTACAAATATTTTTTTCAAAAAATTACATAAGCTACATTTGAAACATATTATTCGCTTCCAAAAATCCTTCTAAGCATTGAATTATCTAGCACATGCTTTTTTATCCCCTAACATCCCTTCCATTAGAACTGGAAATCTAATCGGAGATTTTGTCAAAAAAAACCAAATTCAAACTTTTGATAAAAATATTCAAATCGGATTGAATTTGCACAGAACAATAGATCAGTTCACAGACAAACATGACTTAGTACAACAAGCTATTTCTTTGCTAAAGCCCGAATTCCCGCTTTCTGCAGGCATTTTTACAGATATTCTTTTCGATCACTTTCTAGCCAATGATTCACTATATTTTGCCAGTAATGACAATCTCAAAAACTTTACCCAAAAGGTATATACTGATCTTTATGAACATCGACATATCATGAACGATAGTATGCTTGAATTTTTCCACTATATGAAAAAATACGATTGGCTTTACCATTACAAATACCAAGAAGGACTGAGTAAATCGATTCATGGAATATGTAAAAGGGTTCCAAGATTAGGAGATCCTACTAGGGCGATGAATCAAATTCTTCTTCATTACGAAGCCTTACAAAGTCTATATAAAGCCTATTTCCCTGAACTACAACATGAAATCATGAAACATTATCGCTAACTGCCCTTTATAACTAGCTTAAGGAACTTGAAAATATCCTACTTGTCTAAGATCTTTCTATATTTTCATTAAAAAAACCTGTCTTCAAATTCGTGAATCAAATGTGTATTAATAGTTGCTTTTTTGTTTGAACATGCAGACTTATGCAAATACCTTCGCGCTCAAATAAATTGAAATTACTATGTCTCTAATCATTGCTGGAACTATGGCTTTTGATGCTATCGAAACTCCATTTGGAAAAACAGATAAAATTATTGGCGGATCTGCTACATATGCCGCTTGGAGTGCCTCTCATTTTAGCACACCTATTCAACAAATTTCTATTATCGGAGGAGACTTTCCACAAGATGAAATTGATGCCCTAAAAAGTAGAGGCGTTCAATTCGAGGGCGTAGAAGTGGTCAAAGACGAAAAATCTTTTTTCTGGAGTGGAAAATATCACATGGATATGAATACACGTGATACGCTAGTTACAGATTTAAATGTATTAGCCAAATTCAATCCGCAAGTACCAGACAGCTACCAAAATTGTGAGTTTCTCATGCTAGGCAATCTAATGCCAGCACTTCAAAAACAAATTATCACCCAACTCAAAACTCGTCCAAAATTTATTATCATGGATACCATGAATTTTTGGATGGATATAGCCATGGACGACCTTAAAGAAACTATAAAACTAGTTGATTTACTGATGGTCAATGATGGCGAAGCTCGACAATTAAGTGGAGAGTACTCCCTAGTAAGAGCCGCTCAAAAAATCATGGATATGGGCCCTAAATATGTAATCATTAAAAAAGGTGAACACGGCGCTCTCCTATTCCACAAAGATCATGTATTCTTCGCCCCAGCCCTTCCACTAGAAGATGTTTTCGACCCAACAGGTGCAGGAGATACATTCGCAGGTGGTTTCATCGGACACTTAGCAAGAACTAAAGATATCTCTTTCGAAAACATGAAAACCGCTATCATCATTGGCTCTGCGATGGCAAGTTTTGTTGTAGAAAAATTTGGCACCATTAAACTCAAAGAAATAAGCAACGAAGATATCATGAATCGACTTAATCAATTTGTAGATTTAGTCAACTTCGATATTGATATCGTCTAAATTTATCAACTACTAAGAGCCTCCCAATATTCCGCCCCTCTTCTTGTATGAGGAATGACTATCGTTCCCCCAACAATATTCGCCACAGAAAATATTTCATATACTTCTTCCGTGGTCAAACCAAGCTCATGACATTTTCCTAAATGATACTTGATGCAATCATCGCAACGAAGTACCATAGACGCCACTAACCCCAACATCTCTTTAGTCTTTACAGAAAGTGCCCCTTCCATATAAGTATTCGTGTCTAAGTTAAACAATCGACCTAACACCTTGTTTTGTTTAGACAAAATAACCTCATTCATTTTTTCTCGATAGTCATTGAATTCATTCACTAATTCGCTCATAATTGTAATTTTAAACAAAGTAAATTCAGAA
>JAGNOY010000280.1 GCA_017989935.1 Chitinophagaceae bacterium | reverse complement strand
TGATACATCTAGTTCGTCAAGGACATTTGCCCCATGCTATTTTATTGCAAGGCCTAGAAGGCAGTGGCGGATTACCTTTAGCGATAGCCACTACACAGTATATTATGTGTACAGAAAGAAGTGAAGTTGATTCTTGTGGAGAATGTGCGGCCTGTACCAAGGTAAGTAAATTGCAACATCCAGATATTCATTTTTCCTTTCCTACTTTTAAGTACGACTCAAGTAAAATTCCAGTCAGCAATTATTTCATGCCTGATTTTCGAAATTTTGTGTTGAATACACCTTATGGGAATGATACTGACTGGTTAAAATTTATTGACGCAGATAAACAGGGAAATATTACTGCTGCTGAATGTCGTGAGATTATCTTAAAACTTCAATTACGCAGTTTTGAGAGTGAATACAAGGTTATGATCATGTGGTATCCTGAGTATTTGGGTAATGAAGGCAATATATTACTTAAATTGATTGAGGAACCTACACCAAAAACCATTTTATTTTTTGTGGCTGTCAATGCAGAACAAGTGTTAGCAACCATTCAATCTAGAACCCAACTATTTCCATTAAAAAGAATTAGTGAGTTAGACATTCAGCAAGCTTTAGTGAAACGAGGTATAGAGTCGTCGAAATCATTGCAGCTTGCGCGTATGGCCGAGGGCAACTTTCAAACCGCTTTACTCATGCTTCATGAGACAGAAAATGATTTGATTGGCTTATTAAGAAATTGGTTAAATGCCATTTATGCCAATAAAGGACTAGAATTAGTGAAATGGTCACATGAGATGGCTGAGTATTCGAAAGATGAGCAGAAGAAGTTTTTAATGTATGTGCTTCAATTATTAGAACATCTGATCCGCTATAAGGAAACCGGGAATCAGCATGTAAGCCTGCTAGAAAGTGAGCAAAAAATTATAGACATCTTAATTGGCAAGGGTTTAAATGCCTTTATGCTAGAAAAAATACATGGATTTCTTAATAATACACTGTACCAAATAGAAAGAAACGCCAATAGTAAAATTCTATTTCATTCCTTATCTTTACGGCTTCAAGAAGTGGTAGTTCCCAAACTAGTTGTCTAATTAGGCCTAAGGAAACATACTTCAGCAATACGCTCTTTCATGACTGATCTAAAGATAAGTCTGTATGGAGTCAATTTATTAATCATCGTTTAAATGTAAGATAAGATATGGGATGTGGTAGTTGTGGTAGTACAAAAAATGGCGGTTTGCCTACAGGATGTAAAGATCATGGATCTTGTAAAAGCGGGGGATGTAATCGATTAAATGTGCACGATTGGCTAAGTTTAGTGCCAGTTTCCGATTTTTCCAAGCCATTTCCCTTTGTGGAAGTTAGCTTTAATCATGGCAGTCGAAAAGAATATTTCAAGGCAAGTAATCCTTTAATTTTTGAAAAAGGAGATTTTGTGACTGTTGAGGGTTCTGGAGGTTATGATGTAGGTGTAGTGAATGTAACAGGAGAATTGGTTAAGTTACAAATGAAGAAGAAAGGAGTTTCTGAAAAAAGTGATGAGATCAAACGCATTTTACATAAGAGTACAGATGTTGAAATAGCTAAACTTGACGAGAGCAAGAAAAGTGAAAAAGAAATGATGATCAGAGGTCGAGTGATTGCCCGCGAATTGGGGCTGGATATGAAAATTGCCGAAGTAGAATCCCAAGCTGATGGAAAAAAAGCCACCTTCTTTTATACAGCGGAGGATCGTGTTGATTTTAGAGAACTCATCAAACGTTTTGCTGGTGATTTTAGAATTAAAGTAGAAATGCGCCAAATCGGCATTCGTCAAGAAGCAGCAAAAGTTGGCGGTATAGGGAGTTGTGGTAGAGAATTATGTTGTAGTACATGGTTGAATGACTTCAAATCTGTGAGTACCACAGCAGCCCGTTATCAAAATCTATCAATCAATCAAACCAAACTATCTGGTCAATGTGGTCGTTTAAAATGTTGTTTGAATTATGAGTTAGATACTTATATGGATGCATTGCGTGTGTTTCCAGAACAAGCTGATCGTATCAAAATCAAAAATGGTATGGCCTTTTTACAGAAGAAAGATATTTTTAAAAATTTGATGTGGTATAGTTTTGAAAAGAGCAATACCCTATATCCATTGACCATTGAACGAGTAAATGAAATCTTAGAATTAAATAAGAAAGGTATTTTCCCTGATGAGTTACAAGCTGTTGAAGTAACTAAAAAAGCATCAGTGGCGGAGAAGACAGATTTTGTAGATGTGGTAGGACAATTTAGTTTGAAAGGACTTGAAAGAGCTAGCAAAAAGAAAAAGCAAAAGGCTCAAGAAGAAAAAAGACCGAATCCGAATCAGGCAAATTCACAAGCTAAAAGTGATCAAGGACCAAGGCCACCTAGAAATCAGCCTGGCAAACCGAATCAAGGACAAGGGAATAAGCCAAATCAAGTACAAGGAAATAATAAACCCAATCCGAATCAACAAAATAAGCCTGCACCTAAACCGAATCCGAATCAACAAGTTAGGCCTAATAACAAGCCTCCTTTTAAGAAGAAGAATCCCAACCCTAGACCACAAGGCGAAAATAATGGAGAAAATAAGAGTTAAGATTTAGACAAATCCTATTTGCTTGTTTTCTTCACATACTTATGAATTTCATCGCTTGCTTTGTCTGTAGCTTTTTTGGCCAGTAAGGCTAAACCATACGTAATCGTATTTTGCAACACACTATCACCTTCAAGTAAGGCTTCAGTTTTAGATTTGATAGCATTTCCAAGTGTACTTTGAAGAAGGTGATTCGGGGTAAATAATTGTTTTATATCTTCCCAATTAGCCTTTATTTTATTTTCAGCATCTTGTTGCCTTTGCAAAATTTGCTGCCTAGCCTCTTCTAATTGTTGGCTATTTTTTATCCTCTTCATATGATTTGAATAATTGTCGAGTAATAGAATTCATGATAGGAAGTTTAATCCACTTAATTCTTGCAGACCAAACTGCAAATCCAATACACATATATAAGAATGCAACAATAAGGAATCCTGACCAACTGTTGCCTAACTGGCTATTTATAAAATTAGCTAAAGCAATACTTCCAAATAGCATAAAAAAGACAAACACAAAGGCTACCACGAGACCAGCAATAAGATTCGATATGATGTGAGAAGTTTTTTCGGCAGTTTCAAATTTTACTTCATCTACTCGAGCATTTATATACTCCTTAAAATTGCTTGCTAATTCTTCTACTTTTACAAAAGCTTTTTCCACTTAGTTCTTTTTTCAAATTCCTTGAATAAAATCACATGCAAAGTAGTTCTCTTCAATGCAACATTTTATGCGAATATTCATACATGTTTATGATTCATATCAGCACATCTTTGTATTTTGAAGAATATCATCTAATGAATAATAGTAATATTGCCTGATTGGGTATACACTGTTCCTGAATGAACTGAATACACTATCATATAAGCATACACATCTGTGGGCATTTGAAGTGGATGCCAAACGAATGAATCATTGTATCCTGATGCTACCTTTTGTCCCCATCGATTTAAAATAACAATTGATTTTACTTTCACATCACGTTCTTTTAATTTATCCATATTCAAAATATACCAAGTTTCATTTCTATCATCATTGTTTGGAGAAACAGCATTCGGAACAATAAATGGCTTGTCACCTACTTCATATTTTAAATTTGTTCCAATATAATTTACGGCTTCATTGGTGAAAATTGGTGAATTAAAATCAAAGTAAATGGAAGCATGATTTTTTATTTCAGAACCAAATGGCAGGTCGCTTTTAACTTTGATTTTAAACTGAACCCA
>JAGNOY010000279.1 GCA_017989935.1 Chitinophagaceae bacterium | reverse complement strand
ATTCAATACAATCGTTTTTTGGAAACGGATCAACTTCTTAAAGCTGATGAAACTTTTGCTCAAATAGTTTCCAACAACGAAGTTAGCTATTATGCTGAGCTAAGAATCCCTCATTCATACATAGAAAAAATTCAAGTAGGAAAACGTGTTCTTTTATCATTTGATGGATATAATTATGCTGACTATGGATTTGTTGAAGCTAAAATAACCTATCTGAGCAAACTGCCTATGGATAGTGTATATCTCGGAAAAGCTGAAATTCAAAAAGACTTAAAACCTGAGAGCCATAAAGTAATTCCTTTAAAACACAATATGCTCGGACATGGAAATGTTATCATTTCTGATGCATCTATTTTAGAAAGAGTGTGTAAAGATTTATGGAATAAGGTACATTGATATCGATTGCTTGCAGTAATTAAATTAAGCATTTTATCTCGAAAGAAATTCTTATTTATATATGCTAATCTGTGTTTTATTTTGCCATAAATTTATTTCCTAATACCAAGTGTATTCGTAAAATGTTCAACAAATAAAGAAGTACACAATAGAATTATCTTACGCATTCTACCCAAATTCTTACGAATCACAAAAAGAAAATAACGAATATCAAATCACATGTAATGACATGAATTGAAGTACAATCTTTGTGTTAGAAATCAAACACAAATGTTACAAATTACTTTATATCAGCAGTATTTAAATCAAACATATCTATGGGGGTTTGTGTAACGCTTATTTTTTAAACTCGATCGAAAAAAATATTTTTTTAAATTTTAAAACAAAATAAAAATGAAAACTATAGTTAAACCAATAATAATATGTATCACATTACTCGCATTATGTTTTCCCATATTGCTTCAAGCACAAGAGGCTGAAAAAGATCGTTTGGAAGCAATTCAAATGCAAGAGTCAAAGGTAGTTTCTTATATCAGTGAAAAAATGAAATTGCCTTTTCCCAAAGTTGTTTTGGATCAATATATGACAACGTTACAACAAAGGCATGAGGGGCATGATGAGATTGCGAATGATCAACTCCCTTTACTCATTGAAAGTTATAAAGAGAATTACTACCGTTTGGAATATTTCAAGAACACACCACAAGCGGCAGAGGTTTATGACCTTCAACTTCCTGAACTAGGAGAGTACAATACTGCGAATGGGGCTGAGGCAAATAATTGCCCAGTTCGAAATTTTGAAACCGGTGCTTTTGGCGCGGTTTTTCAAGGATTTTCAGCAATTGGATCAACTGGAGGATATCAAAGTGGTGAGTGTGGAAGTATACCTACAAATGGTGTAGGTACTTTTTCCTGGACACCTACAGTCTTACCTACAGCTAATAATTTTGCAATAGTTTCTAACGGTAATGACCCTCTTGTGGCTGCTTTGCCGAGAACAAATAATAGCTCCAGCTTTGCTGCCCGAATTAATTCATTAAACCCTTGCACGCCCAATCATGGAATTGATAGACTTAGAACTGCATTTGTTGCAACTATGAATGGGTTATCAACTGCATCATTTGCTTATGCTTTGGTAATGGAAAACCCAAGTAACCATTTAAATGAACAACCTTTTTTCATTGCACGAATATTAGATGCTACTGGTGTTGAACAAGATCGAATTTGTATTATTTCTAATCCTACAAATCCAATTTTTACATCCCAAAGTGCAACACTTATTCCGGGTTGTACACGCAGTACTTCTGGGTTACTTTGGTCAAATTGGCAATGCGGGAATCTGAATTATAATGCTGTTGCAGGACAAACTTATATTTTAGAATTCATTGTTGCTGATTGCGGAGCTAGTGCACATTTTGGTTATGCTTATATAGATGATATATGTGTAACTTGTACGAATGTAAATGCTGGTCTCATTACTTTACAACCAACCGATACCTGTCAAAAAACAATGACAGTTTGCGCCGATTATATTGCGCCAATAATAAATAGTGTTACAGGAACATTAATACAAACCGGAGCAAATTCCCCAACTCTTCAAGTATTACAAAATGGGAATCCTACAGCACCACCTATTATACTTACCAATCCTGTTATAAATTTGACAAATCATACGATTTGTTTTACGGTAACACCTGCTACTTTCGGAACATTAACCGGAGGCTTTGATTTTAGGATCACTGCTAATTTTCAATTTCCCACTGGCATTGTTCCTTTAGTAGATGTTCATACGAATCCCGGTAATAACAATGATTATACCACCAACCCTTGTGCTCCTGCATGTGCATGTGGCTCTTGGAGTACAACTGTACTTACTGGAATTAACGGAACCAGTCTTTCTCCAGGATTCTACCCATGCGGAACCACAATTACAAACAGAACCATATCCAAAGGCCAAACTTATAGATTGCGTTTTAGATACAATTGCGTAGGTAGTTGCAATGCCACTTATAATTTTATTGAGAATATAAATGGCACTGTTGTTTCGAGCCCTGCTATCGGAGGTGGAATTAATATTGACTTTACACCAAATGAAGCAGATTGTGGCTTGCGAAGTATAACGGTAACCCCTACTTGTGGTGGAATGATATGTCCACCATGTACAATATGCTTTAATGTAGTAGGTTGTGATACTTGTGTAGATCCAGTGAATGATACTATTTATTGTGCACCTACTTATGGTAAACCGATTATCTCGTTTTGTCTTAAGAATTTAAAACCAACACCAATTCAATTCTATGGTGTAACCTTCCCTGCTGGCTTACAATTAACCACATTTACATTGCCTGGTGATCCAGTGCCAATTGATACGATGTTAGATGGAACGATTGTTTATCAAACAGCATCACCTATAGCTCCAGGTAGTAACGCTTGCTCATTCAGATATAGAATTGATGGAGGTGTGTATAAAGGACAACAATTTTGTGTGATGGTAAAAAGTTTCTCTGCTTATAATCCTGCAAATGGTAATTTCCTCAATTGCTGTCAAGATACTATACCATTATGTTTTACTGTTCCTGATTGTATTGACGATTGTGCCGATATTGTGAATGCCAATATTACGTGCAATACTTCCAATCAAAGAGTATTAAGTTTCCAAATAAAAAACAATACGCCAAACACCTTAGGTGCATACGAACATTTTAGGGTTTTTGCTTTGCCAAATGATTATTTCAACAACTTCTTTTCAGTAGCTCCTGGTGCTACTAGTTCAGTAATTACCCATATCATTCCAAATACAATCCCATCTGGTAGTCAATATTGTTTCACCGAAAATGTACATTGGTATTATTCAAATGGTCATACGTGCGATTCAATTTGTTATGCTGATACCGTTTGCTTAACTGTGCCTTATTGTGGTATTTATCCTGGCGGTGATACAATTAAATCCGGATACGGTGGCGGCGGCTCAACAATTGGCAGCGGCATGGGTAAATTAATAGACAACTTTTCATCAGGTTCAAATGAAGAAGGTGCTATCAATCTTTATCCGAATCCAACTGATGGATTATTGCATATTGAATCACCTTATTCTGAGCAGGGCATACAAACGATAAGTATAAAAGATATGTCGGGTAGGGAAGTGTATTTTAGGAGAGCCGAAAATACACATCGTGAAACACTGAATATTTCACATATTCCAACTGGTGTTTATATTGTTACAATGAATAGCACTAAAAATTTTAGACTCATTAAGAAGTAAAGATTTTAGGTTATAGAAAAAAGGCTGCCTCTCTTTACAGGGAGGCAGTTTTATTTTACTGCCACACGAAAAATATAGCGTGGCTTGGGAAGCTACGGCTTCCCGACAAATATAGCAGGACAGGCATTCATCGCCTTATTTCTCTACGGCCCTGCTCTTG
>JAGNOY010000278.1 GCA_017989935.1 Chitinophagaceae bacterium | reverse complement strand
GGCTATCATATTGAATGGTATTGATTATGATGCAAAATTAATAGGTCGGTATTTCATTCAACTACGTAGTATTACCCGATTTGACTAGGTAATTTTACTTATTTTTTGGGCGGCACACAGGCTTTACACTACAAGTCCACTTCCGAATCGGCTATCATAATTCTAGTAACCTGTTATTGGGTGAAGCCTCTCGGAATGCGGGCTTTCCGTTTCAATCCTTGCCGCAATAACGCACAAGTTGAAGATTCCGGTGAGAAGTGAAATATCATAACGATGATTCAAGCTTTTCGAACAGACAAGGAATCATACCTTGCACTAATTTTGATGATTTTATTTCATTTAAACTTCCTGAAATCAATTGTTTTCACGTTAAACAGTAGTCCCTATGTGATTGGTGAAGATGATTTATACGCATTTTATAAACAACGCAATAAAATAGACTAGAAACTTATTAATATTGTGTTCAATAAAAAAGAATCGGATGATAAAACGAATACTAATAGGTCTTTCTGTGATGACCATGTGTCAAGTTGTTTTTGCTGGTGGGTTTAAAATTGGTCTTCAAGGATTGAAACAAAATGGGATGGGACATACAGGGATAGGTTTTGCACAAGATGCAGCAACTATTTACTTCAACCCTGGTGGGATGCCTTTTACTCAAAGTCAAATCAATGGCGGACTCAATTTATTAATGCCTAGCATCAGCTTTTTAGACCATGCCACTAACACACTTACGAATGCAACAAATCAAGTATTTACACCATTTTCGGTGTATGGAAGTGCCAAACTAGCACCCAGACTTCATATGGGTATTGGTGTATATACGCCCTTTGGCAGCGGTGTCATGTATCCAACAGATTGGAGTGGTAGGTATATCTTGAGTAAAATTAATTTACAAGTAGTAAATATTCAGCCAACCATAGCTTATAAAGTCACAGATGAAATTGGTATCGGCATAGGATATATATTTTCTAATGGAAAGGTTCAACTCGAAAAAGATCTTCCACTTTTAAGTGGAAGTGATGAGCAAATTGCACATGCCACTTTAGATGGAAAGGCACATGGAGCTGGTTTTAATGCTGGTATTTACTATCAACCTGATTCAAAAACCTCGTTTGGCATTACTTATCATTCAAAAATTGTGATGAAAGTAGAAGATGGCAATGCTACGTTCGACAATGTTCCAGCAGCACTTGCTTCTAGTTTTCCAGCAAAAAATAAATTTACTTCTGAATTGACCTTACCTTCTGAACTAGGTATTGGATATGCTTATCAGGTGACCTCAAAACTAAAAGCAGCTTTTGATTTTAATTATACGTTCTGGAAATCATATGACTCGCTTGGATTTAATTACGAGAAAAATAGTGCCTCCTTAACTGATGCTAAATCACCTAGGCTTTACGAAAATGCTATGGCTTTTAGACTTGGATTGCAAGGAGAAATCAGTCCAAGTATCATTGCTAGGGTAGGTGCTTTTTATGATCAAACACCTGTACCTGATGGCTATGTCGCACCTGAATTGCCAGACAACAATAAATTAGGATTAACTGCTGGGGCTAGTTTTACCTTGCATGAAAATTTCTTCATTGATTTTTCATGTTTATATGAAAATGTGTTTAAAAGAACACAAGTAAATAAGGAAAGCGGATTAAACGGTACGTTTCAAACCAAAGTAATTGCCCCAGGCATTGGATTCACTTATTTGTTTAACAGAACTACTTCATCAAGACCCTCAACAAAATTTTAATTAATCTAAATTTATAATGCATAATTATTGATTGTGCACGACCAATAAAATGAATGCCATGCAAAAAATAATTTTATCAATCTCTTCATTATTCCTGCTTCTAGGATTTAATTCTTGTAAAACCAATTTAGAAACAAGAGATGTAACGGCAGGACAAGCAAATTTTACACGCTATGTGGCTATAGGAAATTCTCTTACTTCTGGATTTGCTGATGGAGCTTTGTATCGTGAAGGACAAGAAAATTCTTTTACAAATATGTTAGCCAAACAATTCCAATTAGCTGGAGGAGGTGCATTTAAAATTCCTTATATGAACGAAGGTGGAGGGAATGATTTAAGTGGAAACCCTCGTCGAGTTTTAGGCTATGTAATTCCTTGTGGAAGTACAACACCAAGTCTTACTCCAGTTTGGGATCCTGCTGGTGCAACACCCTTAAACAATGTTGCTGCCATGGGGCCTTATAATATGGTAGGCGTTCCTGGGGCAAGAGCCATCGATGTTAATTCTGGTGTGTATAGTTCATCTTTTGGGAATGCCTTTCTAACTCGTTTCTGCTTAAATCCAGGTGTGAGTAGTATGACTTCTGAAGCTTTACGCATTAATCCTACTTTTTTTACACTTTGGTTAGGTAGTAATGATGTGTTGTTATATGCTTTAGGTGGGGCGGTTGAAGGTGTAGGTCCATTTGCACCTGCCTTATCAGATACAAGTGCAGTAAGAGTTTCTTTGGAAAAAGTGGTAGATACTTTAACTAAGCATGGAGCTAAGGGGGCCATTGCGAATGTGCCCGATATGACATCAATTCCATATTTCACAACCATCCCTTGGAATTCAGTCGTACTTACAGCTTCTGAAGCAGCTCAACTTAATGCAATTTATGCGCCTTTAGGCATCACTTGGCAAGCAGGTGCCAACGGATTCATGATTGCTGATACAACAGCACCTGCCTCTATGCGCCATGCCACGGCTGAGGATTTGATCTTATTAACAACACCTAGTGATTCAATTCGTTGTGGAAAATGGGGCGTAGATCCTACCAAGCCATTGCAAGATCAATATGTATTAGATAAAGCTGAAATTGAATTAATTCAATGGCATACAAATAGTTATAATCAATCCATTGCAAATCTTGCTGCAAGTTATCATTTAGCTCATGTAGATATGAATCGATTTTTGAAATCATTTAAATCTGGCATTGTTTATAATGGAATAGCCTTGAACGCCAATTATGTGAGTGGCGGAGCATTTAGTTTAGATGGTGTGCATCCTAATCCTCGTGGATATGCGTTGATTGCCAATGAATTTATCCGAACGATTAATAATTATTTCGGTTCTACATTGCCTGAACTAGATGTAACACAATATAAGGGCATTGTGTTTCCATAAGCCATGTAAGTATTATATTGGAATTATTTATGAGTAACATTAAATGAATGATTGTTCAATAATAGTTTTATCCTAGTTTTGGATAAATTTTTAAACCACAATTTTGAAGAATATGAATCCGAATGAATTTAAAAAATATGCAGTAAAGCATCATGGTATTAGTAGTGCAACTTTACATAATTTCACCTCTCATATGAATAGAGGCTTCACAAATTTAACGCCTTACATCATTGAAGAACGACCTATGAACGTTGCGTCCATGGATGTGTTTTCTAGATTAATGATGGATAGAATTATTTTTCTGGGTGAAGGAATTAATGATTATGTAGCAAATATTGTTACGGCTCAATTATTATTTTTGGAAAGCACTGACAGAACTAGAGACATTCAAATGTATTTAAATAGCCCGGGAGGCAGTGTGTATGCAGGTTTAGGGATTTACGATACCATGCAAATTATTCAACCTGATGTGAGTACCATTTGTACAGGAATTGCTGCAAGTATGGCGGCTGTTCTCATGTGTGCTGGAGTTAAAGGAAAGCGAACAGCGCTGAAACATGCTAGAATCATGATTCATCAACCTTTAGGTGGTGCGGAAGGACAAGCAAGTGATATTGAAATCACTGCAAGTGAAATTGGTAAATTGAAAAAAGAACTATACGAAATTATTGCCTCACATAGTGGGCAGAAATTT
>JAGNOY010000277.1 GCA_017989935.1 Chitinophagaceae bacterium | reverse complement strand
ATGTACATTCACCACTTTTGCAGTTTGACTTGCCAATGCTTGACCTTCATTAGCTTGTTTAGACGGGGTTAAATTCTTTGCGGTGGTGTTTAAAGAATTAGATTCAGTGTTGTCTGTTTGACTCGAAGTCGGTGCTACATCTTGCTTATTCTTTTGATTCTTAGTTATAAGTGAATTTTTCTTACTTGGCAATGCTACCATATTGTCTTTTGCAGAAGCTTTTGAATTAGACACAACTTGTTGGCTCGCAGCATTCGACTTCAAATTTGTTGAAGCGGTTTGAGTTGTGGAAGTCGCATTGATATTGGCAATTTGGGCTGATTTGGATCCTTGTTGATTTGCTGGTTTCGAAGTTGCAGAGATTGAACTTACTTGATTATTCAATGAACGCTCATTCTTTGCATCTGGTTTATTGGATTCATTATTGACATTTGACTGAACAGCGGATGACGAACTTGAAGTAGTTTTTGTGCTTTCATCTGAATTCTTTGAAACTGCTTGTTGATTAGTTGATGATAGATTCGAAGTGGATGTATTGCTTGATTCTGAGAAATTTTCCTGAGATTCTGGTCTATCTTGATTTACTGATGGTAGAGTTTGTTGGTCTGCTTGTTCAGTTTTAGGGGTAACTGATTCTTGTTGAGGTGCTTTCTTCAACTTAGGGAAAACATAGGCACCTAAACCTAAAGTAAGCAACACAGCTAAAATAGAAAGCCCTCTCCAAAGAAAAGGTTTCTTTTTGTTTTTATCTTCTTCATCAAGAAGACCTGACATTTTATCCCAATGCTCTTCCCTAAAGAGCATAGGCGCGTTCTCTACCTTTTCTTGTAGATACTCGTCAAGTGGATTATATTCATTGTTTGTCATGACTTTACTTTATGGTATTCATTTGTTTTCTCTAATTTATCAGCCATCAATTTTCTGGCTCTATGTAAATGCCAACGAGAAGACTCTTCACTAATTTGCAACATCTCTGCGACTTCCTTGTGGCTATAGCCATCTATTGCAAATAAGTTTAAAACTTCTCTGGTGGTTTGTGGTAGTTGTTGAATGAGGGTAAAAATATGTGCACTATCCATTCTGCTTTCGGTAAAATCGACATTCACATGATTGTTCCCAACTGTAGAATATTCATTATCAATGGTGAGTCTTGTTTTATCTAAATATCTTCTCTTAGAACGATAGAAGTCAATGGATGTATTGACTGTGACTTGTTTAATCCAACCATGAATTGTGTCGATATCTTTGAGGGTGTCGAGTTTTTTAAGAATCTTTAAAAAACTGGCGTTCATGCTTTCTACAGCTTCATCTTCGTTATCGGTATATCGTTTACAGATTCTCATCATCATAGGATAGCAATATTCATAAAACTCCCGCTGACTTTTGCGGTCATTTTTCAAGCATCCTTCTATGATCAGATTTGTTAACAGATTTATCGATTTATTTTAAGTCTTGGATAAGTTCAAATATAGTGTTTTCATGAATATTTACTAACCACTCTCTTGACTTAATATATCCTGTTGCTTCATCTTTTTCTAATTTTAATATCTATATAATCCCAAACATAGACTGCTTTCAACTAAATACGAATCAAGATGGAGAAACGTTAGTGAGAATCAATAATATGCCAAAAAATATTATTTGTAGATGTAATGCGGCAGCGATTGAAGCAAAAAGCCCGCATCCCGAGAGGCTTTACCATGATTATTTTTAGAGAAATACTCTAGCCGATTCGGGGAGGACTTGGAGTGTAAAGCGCGTGTGCCGCCCAAAGTGAAGAAAAATCCCTTCGAGTGCTTATAGTCTTCATATGTTTAGCTCCTAGTGTTTATGAGATTATGGCAAAATCAGGTATCAATCCTTAATATTTTATTCTACTTTTGCCGAGCAAAAAACAACATTCATGCAAAAAACAATCAAGCAACTCAAACTTAGTAAACTAAATGCTGGAACTAGCACTGGAACTCAATGGATAGACAGTAAAGGTGAAAAATTAGAAAGTTTTTCTCCTGTAGATGGGCAACTCATTGGACAAGTGTACTCAACTAAAAAAAATGATTACGAAAAGGTAATAAAACAAGCTCAAAAAGCATTTACAGAATGGAGAACGTGGCCAGCTCCGAAACGTGGTGAAGTAGTACGTCAAATTGGAGACGAATTAAGAAAAAACAAAGAAGCTTTAGGCAAATTAGTGAGTTATGAAATGGGAAAAAGCTTACAAGAAGGCTTGGGAGAAGTACAAGAAATGATTGATATCTGCGACTTTGCAGTAGGATTAAGTCGTCAGTTATATGGTTTAACTATGCACAGCGAGCGCCCAGGCCATAGAATGTACGAACAATATCACCCTTTAGGCATTGTAGGAATTATTTCAGCTTTTAATTTCCCTGTAGCAGTTTGGAGCTGGAATGCAGCTCTAGCATGGGTTTGTGGCGATGTATGTATCTGGAAACCAAGCGAAAAAACACCTTTAACTGCCAATGCTTGTCAACATATTATCAAAGATGTGTTTAAAAAGAATCAAGTACCTGAGGGTGTAAGTTGCATTATTCAAGGTGGTAGAGAAGTTGGAGAATGGATGAGTGAAGACAAAAGAATTCCTTTGATATCAGCAACAGGAAGCACAAGAATGGGCAAGGCTGTTGGCGCCACTGTTGGTGGTAGATTAGGCAGAAGTTTATTAGAATTAGGTGGTAATAATGCAATCATTATTTCTGAGCATGCTGATTTGGACATGTCTTTAATTGGCGCAGTATTTGGAGCGGTGGGTACAGCAGGTCAGCGTTGTACCACTACCCGAAGATTAATTATTCATGAAAAAGTGTACAAAAAATTCACAGAAAAGTTAGTCAATGCATACAAGCAACTTAAAATTGGAAATCCACTAGAAAGTAAAAATCATGTAGGCCCATTGATAGATCAAGCAGCTGTTACTGCTTATTTACATGCTATAGAAACTGCGAAGGCAGAAGGCGGAAAAGTTCTAGTTGAAGGCGGTGTATTAAAAGGCAAAGCTTATGAAAGCGGCTGCTATGTAAAACCTTGTGTGATTGAGGCTAAAAATAGTTTCAGCATAGTTCAACATGAAACCTTTGCCCCTATTTTGTATATCATGAAATACAAAAATTTAGATGAGGCCATTGCCATGCAAAATGATGTACCGCAGGGATTAAGTAGTGCTATTATGACAAATCATTTACGTGAAGCTGAAAAATTCCTATCTCAAAGTGGCAGTGATTGCGGCATTGCGAATGTGAATATCGGTACAAGTGGTGCTGAAATTGGTGGAGCGTTTGGTGGAGAAAAAGAAACTGGTGGAGGACGTGAAAGTGGTTCGGATGCATGGAAGGTATATATGCGACGTCAAACAAATACCATTAATTATACAGATAAATTGCCTTTGGCTCAAGGAATAAAATTTGATCTATAATTTTTAAAAGAAAATATAAAACCCCATTCATTTAAATTATGAATGGGGTTTTATATTTATACTAACAGTATTTAAAAACTGTCAGCCAAAACAAGTTTTATCGAGTGATCACAAAATAAATCACATAAAGCCATCCTAAAAATCCGTGAAGTATAGCCCACAAAATCGAACTATTTCTCGACCATGAAGCAATGATGGCGATGATCGTACCGATACCTATACCTCCGCTTACATATTGATTTCTAGGATTCATTGTCAACATGATTGTCTGCGAAAAGACTTCTTGAGGAATCAAACAACAGAGCCCGATTACGATAGCGATGAAAGTGATAAATTTGAACATAGTAGTATTTTAAAGAAATCAAATATACAAATTCAAAAGGTTTACTGGGCTATAAAAA